>JANPLP010000317.1:0-6893 GCA_031426595.1 Planctomycetia bacterium
GCGCGTTGACCGCAGTACCTTCGTCAGACTGCTTTTTCGAAAAACTGCCCGACGATTGATCGCTGGGCAATAAGGCCACCGCAAACTCGCCGCTGGGAATCGACAACAACTCGTCCAGGTTCAACCCGATGCCTTCCTGCATCCGCTGCGTGCTGTTGACCAGCGAACCGTAGAACTCAGCAAAGATGGGCTTCAGTTGCTCATCGTTGCCAATTTTGCCCAAAGAACTGCGACTGAGATCTTCGCGCAGCTTTGACACGTTATCGATTCGAACGTAAGCCAATGTCTTTTCAGGAAACAATTGCGGCGCCGTCAATCGCGCAGCAACTTGAGCTACCAAATTGTTTCCTAAAACCAGAAGGCTCAGGACGGAAAGCAGCAGTTTGCTCGTTAGCAGACGCATAACAGGTGACTCCACGTTCTATCTCAATCGAAAAGTGATGGCGGCTTTGTCTGTACGCTACGCGATCGCAGCGATATCTTAATATCTAGTAATTGGCCGCAGTAATTAGGGACGGTAAATGCCCCGAATAGTCGCTCCAAACCTGGTCTGGTCCGATTATCTGGTCTGGTTATTTGTCCGCATAATGCCTGGCGTCGCTTGTCGCTTGTCGCACAAGCCATTCAAGCGCGAGTTAGGAAAAAACGGATTTGCCAGCATAACCCTGCTAGAAACCGATCCACTCGCGGATTGTTCTAACAGGGGCCGATTAACGAAAAGGCGAAACTTATTTTAATGCGATTCGCGTCGCAAACCTCTTCGTTCGCCATGGGGCGATCTTGGAATTCTGGCAAATTCTGCTGCGACGCCAAAACGTCGACCGGGGAACGGAGTTCAAGAAGTAGTAGATAAAGGTAGTTTCTGTCGCTGCATCGCGTACAATGTCGATGCCGCTGTTTAGTTATCGGTAGCTTGTAGAATCGAATTCGCGGACTCCAAAGTCCGCTAAGAGGACAAGTCCATGGTCGCCACCCGATTTTTCACCTCCAACAACACCGCACTTTCTATCGTCAAGCAGCTACGCAACCTAGCACGCGGGGTGGCCGTATTAGGCATAGCCAGTGGAATGCTTGGTCAAACGGCCTTCGGCCAGTTCGGTGGCTTCGGGCAGACGGGTGGCATGGGCCAATCAGGTTTCGGTCAAATGGGCATGGGACAAACCGGTGGTATGAGCCAAATGGGCGGCATCGGGCAGTTAGGCATGGGCCAAACCGGCATGGGCCAAATGGGTGGCGCAGGACAAATGGGGCAATTTGGCGGCGGACAAAACGGTCAAGCGGGCGCTAATGGTGCGGCCGCTAACCCGTTCGGCTCCGGCGGAATGCTCGGTGGCGCCAATTCGTTCGGAGGCTTGGCCGGGGCCGCTCTGATGAATCGCGGTATGCAGAACAGCATGGGTGGAATGGGAATGGGCGGGATGGGAATGGGGATGGGAGGCATGGGTGGCCGAGGAGCCCGCGGTGGCATGAATTCTCAAAGCCAGAATCAAAGCTCGAACAAGCCGAAGATTCGCGCGAGCGTAAAGCTGGGCTTTGAAGTGGCCGCTCCTTCGAATGCCGCAACCACTCGCTTGGTCAATGACCGTATTTCGCGAACACCATCGCCGATTTTCGATAATGTGACCGTCGTGATGGAAGGTCGCACAGCAGTCATCCGCGGTGAAGTCGACTCTCCAGCGTCGGCCAAAACTATCGAACGCTACCTGTCGCTAGAACCTGGAATCGACGCCGTAAAGAATGAACTAACGTTGGCTAACGGAGCGGGGTCAGCGACCGCAACGCGAAACGCTGTCCCTGCCAACCCCCAAGCACCTGGTTTGAATCCTTCCACACCAAGTGCTTCTTCTTCCAGTCGCTCAACTCCTAGCGCTGAAATTGTGCCGGCGCCTGGCCCAGGTTTGTAGTGGTCGATGGCAGCTGATTGTACAGAGCGGGCTGAACAGCGGCATTTCCCGCTTGACTCAAGGCTTGTCCGTTTGGCTGAACAAATGTCTGCCACTGAGCGTTTTGCAGGGGCGAGACCGTTTGCAATTGTGGATTGGCGTTAAAGGCTGCTTGTACCGCGCCAGGTTGAATCGCTGTGTGGTGCGACGCAAATCCAGGACCCATCGGATTGGTTAGATTCGGATTCGCCTGCAAAGGCTGAGCCGGTTGAATCGGCTGAGCTCCGCGAATGGGTTGCGAGGCGGGCATGGATGGCACAGGTGATTGCATGTTCTGGTTCACAGGATACTGGTTCACAGGATACTGAAGAGCACCGTTCTGAAATCCGTTTTGCAAACCGCTCGGATAACTTGGGTTCGGAATGGTTGCAGTCTGGATGGTCGGCGATTGCATTCCAGGATTCTGCAATTGGTATTGCTGCAACTGCGGGAGCTGAGATTGCGGCTGAGCCATGTTCTGCGATTGCGAAGTCAGCATGTTGGGCATGGTGCTTGGGAACTGAACGGCTGAGTTCATTCCTGGCTGCAAAGGCATCGAGGCCGGCTGCGCCAACGTGGGCTGATTGAATTGGTTCGGTTGGTTGGCGAGCTGCGAGTACATAGCTTGAGCGCGGGTGGCCTGAGCCGAGTTGGCATACGACATGTTGCTATTCAAGTTGTTTTGAGCGACAGAGCTATCTTGAACCTGAATGTTGTTAAAGGTCGAGTTGTAGCCGCCGTTGACTTGATCGCGAGCCAACCGGCTGGATGAAGGAACCGAGATCGTGGTGGTTCGGAGTCCCGTTTGTGGTGGGACATTCAGTTGCTGGAGCGGTCCGGTGTTTGTCGGAAGCTGCGATCGTTGAAAGGAAACAGCTTGGAAAGCGGATGGACCCAACTCAGCTTCTAGTTTGCGGCCCGGCAGAACCAACTTGGCTGGTTCACCTTGCAAAATAGTGCCATCTTTGCCTTTGAAAGTTGGGATGAGCGTGATTTCTTTTTGGACACCGTCCGCGGCATCCCACGGAACCCAAATGCTATACGAGGCGCCCATATCAGATGGGCTGAAGTGTTCTGTGAATTGCTCGGCCGTAAACATGAATGTTTTGTCGGCTTGCGTCTTCTCAGCTTGAATGTGCATCCCGATTCGAGTTTCTTCGTAACCATGCACGGTCAGTTCGCCGTCGACAGGAATCGCCTGCGACTTGGGGTTGTAGAAATACAAGCGACCGCCGAAACCGCGGGTAGGCGGTTTGCCGGACATGGTGAGGATGTCATGAGTCCAGATTGCAGCCAGCTTATCAGGTTTCTGATAGGGCTTTTTCCAGAACTGCATCTGCGACCACATGGATTCTTTGTTCTTGGACTTGTCGGTCCACGCGGCACAGCCCGAGGTGAGAGCTACGCACACGCAACCCATCGCAATTGACATGATCGCTTTACGCATTGTCTGAGAACTCCGTTTCTCACGTGTCGTTTGGCTTGCACCGCTGGCAGGTTTGAAATCTTTCCAACACCTGCACTTCGTTCGTTTGGCTAGCGGTTATTTGTACTCGGTACCGTGTTCAACATCGGCATGCTGCTGACAGGTTGACCGCTGCGTGGCGGCAACGAGGATTGCGTCATAGGACTTTGCCCAGACGCGGTCTGTACGGCCCCGTTCTGCGGTACCGTTGGGTAGCTAGCCGATTGAAATGTTGGTCCATTGATGGCTGGGTAGTTTCGATTCTTAGAAGCACCTACACTGGGCGTCAAAGCTGGCGAAGTCGTGGTGCTCGAAGTGTCCTGGCCTTCCATAATGCTCTGCGTCGGGAACGATTCGACCGGGACACCCGAGGTGTTGTCGATAATCGCCGTCGGCTGCATGTCTGGATAAATTACTGGCCCCTTGGCTGGTCCCCACAATCCGTTACCGCCATTCAAGCCCACGTCGCCGTGAATATTCAAAATGTCTGACAAGCACCAGCTCATGCGGGACGATTCAACTTGCTTGTGAATTTCTAGGTCTTCTTCGGAGTTCATGATGCGAGGAGTGAGCACCACTAACAACTCGTCACGCGACTCGGTTTCGGACTCAAAGCGGAAAGCGGCTCCGAGGATCGGAATATCACCCAGGAACGGTATCTTACGCGACACGCTCTGACGATTCTTCTGAATCAAACCTGCGAACACAACCGTTTGACCTGAGTAAGCGCTAATCGTGGTTGTGGCGGTAGTGGTATTGATGATAGGCGAGCGAATCACTTCCCCGTTAGCACCAAAACCAACCGGTACACCTGCATCGATGTTTCCAAGACTAGAGTTCGTGACGGTCAGCGGCATGAGAATCAAACCGTCCATATTCACACGCGGCGTGATCTGCAATTGCAATCCAACGGCCTGATCTATTGCGTTTACCGTTTGTCCGTTGATGCCGTTCGTTGTGCCTTGCACGCGAGGCACTTGCTGGCCGACCAACAACGATGCAACTCGGTTGTCCATGGTCATAATTTGCGGACGGCTGAGTACCTGCAAACGATTCGCGTCTTGCAAGGCTCGCAGCAGAATGCTCACCGACTCGCTAGCGGCAGATAAGACTAAACCGCCGTAACCCAGTTGGCTGCTGGTACGACCAACAGCAAACGAGCTGAGTCCCTGTCCGGCAACTTGTTGGCGTTGATCGACTCCACCGAGTGCGTTTAAGTTTGCCAGTGAACCTCCGGTTTGAGGATTCCCCACGTTAAATCCCGGTGAACTCAACGTTCCGCTGGAGGCGGTGCCTCGGTCGAACAGCAACGAGTCCTGCAAACCCAACTCAGTACCCAATTCAAACTGGTCACTTAAACGTACTTGAGCGATCAGAACTTGAATCGCAACCAGTGGTGGGCGACGGTCCAGCTGCTCGATGACTCGCATCATCGCCTCGTAGTACCGAGGCGTGGCGCTCAATACCAGACTGTTCGTCAATTGCTCGGCCACCACGAAGACTTCACGGTCAACCTGCTCGAAAGCACTGATCAGTCCACCGCTGAGCAGCGTGTTAGTTGTGGCAGTTCGCTGAGCGGTCAAGAAGTTAGTCAGCGCGGTAGCAACGTCCTGCGCGTTGGTGTTGCGCAGCCAAATTACTTCTGTGCGGCGAGTTTGGACGCCTTCTTCGTCTAATCGCATCAAGAGAACTTCGAGCACTTCAAGATCGTTGGTTCCGCCAGAGACGATCAAACTGTTCGTACGAGTGTCAGGTTCGATGCGTAACTGCACCAGTGAACCTTCACCGCTACTCAATGCTTGTTGTTGCTGGGCCGCTCCAGCATTTAACCCTAGGAAGCCGCCCGTGTTGCTCGCCCCCGCAGTGACCGCCAGACCGAACAATCGCTGCAGTATGCCCGCCAACTGAGTGGCATCGCCGTTCTTGACTTGGAAGACCTTGATTCGAGCTTCAGCATCAGGCAAGCGGTCGAGCTGATTGATCAGCTCGACAATCAACTCCATGCTTTTCGCCGGAGCTCGTACGACCAACGCATTGACGTTCGGATCCGCTGTTACGACAACACCCGCGAGAATGCCGGATTCAATAGGTTTTCCATCCGCGCTCAGTCGTGGCACGATGGTCAACTTTCCACTGGGCGGCGTCGCTTGACCACTACCGCCACCGCCACCACCCCCACCGCCGCCGCCACCACCGCCAGCTTCGCCATCGATGACAGATTGGATAACTTCTTGCAACTCTTCTGCAGTAGCATTCTTAAGTGGAAAGACACGAATTTCATTGGTCGCCGTGGTTCCTTCCACGTCGATTTCAGCTATCAGTTTTTCTACTTCCCCTAACTCGCGAGGTGATCCTTGCAGGATGAGCGAATTGGTGCGGAAGTCAGCCAACACTTTGACGCGCGTGCCTAAACCTTCACGGGTGTCTTCGCCTTCTCCTGGATTCTCCACAAAGAAGCCACGGATGGTCACTTCAGCATCCACCGCTGAAGCATGCAGCAACCGCACCACCTTCAACTGATTGGCTGCATCCAGTTCGACGTCGATTTTCTTCACGAGATCAATCACCGACTGTACAACTTCTTTGCGACCGATCAGCAGCAACGAATTCGGTTGCCCCAAAGCTGTGATGCTGACGGGACCTTGGCGGTTCTGATAGATGTCTTCGTACAGTTGAGTGACCAGCGCTGCAACGGCTTGGCTGTTGGCGTGCTGCAGCGGATACACTTCAATATCGGGTTGCGTGTCTTGCGCCTGTTGCTTGATCTTTTCGATCACTTCCAGCGTCCGCTCGACATCGCGTTTGCTGCCGCGAATGATGACCAGATCGATTTCTTCAATGAATTCGATCTGCACGTCGCCAAACAAGCCTGATTCGCCTATGCCATCTTTGTTCAGGATCGCTGTGGCGGGATCAGTTGGATTCCCTTGCTGATTTGGGTTGATAGCTCCGACAGCTTGTCTATCTTGAGGAAGCGTCGCTTTCACCAACTGAAACGCTCGCTTCACACGTCGCGGTTCGGCTGGGGCCATCGGCACAACATGAGTCATCCTCGACTTGTCGGCTTGCCCTTCATCAAGGCTGTGCATCACCTGCATCCAGCCGGTAGTGCTGAGCCCAGCACCGAGCACGTTGACTTGGTTCATGCGACGGTCAACTTGTAAAATATCTTGCATGCCCGTCGCGTTCGGAACACGGAAGACGGCCAGTTCTCCGTTGCGTTCCGTGGTGACGGTCATCTTCGATCCCGTCAATCGTGTCAGTGAGTCCTCGAGTTCGCGCCAACTCAGATTCCGCAGGTGATACGATTGCTGCTGATAAGAAGCGACGCTCATCCCTTTATCATTGGATTGTGGAGTAACGCGCGCACCAGCTAACAACGACTGCACTTGGCCTGCGATTTGGCGATGCACCAATTCGGGTGCCATAATCATCAACTGACCAGTCTTAGGATCGGTCGTAACCCGCACATCCTTTTGCTGGCTGTATTGGATTTGCAGTTGAGC
>JANPLP010000318.1:0-6809 GCA_031426595.1 Planctomycetia bacterium
CGAACAAACATTGGCTGACCTCCGCTGGCTGGGACTTGACTGGGATTGGGGACCGGACGTTGAAGGGCCGCATGCAAGTTATGTGCAAACGGATCGCATGGAGCGGTATCGAGCCGTGTTGAATCAACTGGCTACTGACAAAGCTATCTACAAATGTTCGTGCTCGCGGCGTGAAGTCGAGGAAGCGGCCAGCGCGCCACACGAATCGAACGATTCATCGTGGCAATTGCTGGAGGGTAGCATCTATCCGGGTAAGTGCCGAGATAGCACGCGGAGTTTTAACGGGATTGAGTTTGCTTGGCGCTGGCGTTTCGGCTCCGGGGAAGTGACCTGGAGCGATGCGTTATTAGGGGAGCAGCGTGCAGATCCAGAGCGACAGTTGGGTGACTTTGTCATTGGCAAAAGCGATGGGACTCCCGCCTATCAATTAGCGGTCGTCATCGATGACTTTGATATGGGAGTCACTGAAGTGGTGCGGGGCAGTGATCTAGTCCCTTCCACTTATCGGCAACTCGCGATACTCAAACATTTTGGATGGCCACCACCGAATTACTGCCACGTGCCATTGATGGTTGGGCCAGATGGTCGTCGGTTGGCTAAGCGTCATGGCGACTCGCGTTTGAGTCACTTCCGCGAACTAGGAGTGGAGCCGCAGGCTCTAGTAGGTTATCTCGCCTGGACTCTTGGACTGCAAAGTCAGCAGGCAGCGGTGACCCCTCGCGACTTGATCGGCTCGCTCGAGTGGCAAAAAATTTCCGCTCAGCCGACGACGTTCGATCAAAAAAAATTTCTAAGCCGCTTTGCGCGCGGCTAACTTCACAGAGTATGAGCGCGAGATCCAGTACGCTGCTACGGCAAGCAACACGAACGGTAAAGCATGTTCGGGCTGCAGCAAGTAGTGCAATGACGAATCATCAGCCACAATTTTGACGGGATGATCCGGATGTGCAGAACAAGTCACTGCACCCAAGTTCCAGATGGCAGCGATCGATAAGATAGAAGCAAAGCGTCGCTGGACTTGGCTATACATTTCAACGAACCTCTAAGGACTTGATCTACTTGAATCTGAAGTTTTTGATTACTGGACGGAGTTCTTTGTAACAGACGCTTCGTAATCGGCCGCGCGCGATAGTTGAGAGTTGACAACTTCGATAGGGATAGGAATTCCTTTAAGGACACCTTCGACAACCATCGAGCAGCGTACGAAGCCTTGAAACTTCGTGACGACGATTTGTCCTCGGCGAAGTCGAGTCATCTCGCACATGAGCACTAGGCGATCGCCGGGAATGACCGGTTCGCGAAAGCGCACTTCTTCTAAACCACCGAAGCCGACCATGGCAGCCCCGAGAAGATCATATTTTTGTGAGAAGTAGCTGCACATTTGGGCGGCAGCTTCCAGCATCATCACGCCTGGCATGAGCGGCATGTTGGGCATGTGCCCTCTCACCCAAAACTCGTCCAGGGTGATGTCCTTGTAGCCCACGCAGACGTGGCGGGTCGTATCTTCAAAAATGATCGCAGTAATCTGCTCCATCTCGAAGCGCTGCGGATTGTATTTACGAATCGCCGCTTGATCAGCAATAATGTTGCTGAAATCCAAAGTCGCCGGATCGAGTATCAATTCTTTCGCAACCACTTCAGGGACCTTCTCCAGGTTCGAACTTCTGCTCAGCCAGAATTCCAGCAACGACCGACTTTAAACGGCAATGCATTTTCTACCAGCTATGCCGCGTGTCAGACTAATCTAAGGATGCAATTCACGTTCGATGTTCGTCGCATGGAAAATCCACAAGCCGCAGAACTGCCTGATCGCCGAACTTACGCAGGTTTAGGTGCGCACTTTCTTTCGTTTTGCCTTGCGAGCTTTGGCATTTGCTGGGCGTGCGCCGTGGTTGGCTTTCTTAAGTTTGTGGTGCGGTTTGGTCATTTTTCCTGCTTTAGCGTCTTAAAAACTTATTCCGTGACTGGCTTTTTAGCCAGGTCGATTCCATTGGGGCCTTAAGACTAGCAGCAAATCACTATCTCGAAAAGGCTCACTTTCTCTCAGTTAGCCGTCTTCGAGCAACAATTTCATGACACTCGCAATGGCAACTATCCAAATTGGGGGTAGTGCGTTCACAAGGTGGACAAGACGACGCAACTCACTTTAAATAGCGATGCACCGGAAAGCTGGTGAGTTTAACTTTGAGAGAAACCTGGAGGCCTGCATGAATCGACTACTTTTACCAGCCGCCGTTCTATGCCTTACAGTCATTCCCGCGAGCACCCCCGCGAGTGCCCAAGACAAGAGTGTGAAACCAGGCATCAACGATTCCTTTGCTGACCCAAAAGTTTCTGAGTTCGTTGAAAAATTTGAAATCGAGAGTCGCGAGGTGTTCGCGAAGCGGAAGGAGATAATTGCAGTTTGCAAAATCGCAGTCGGCTCGACAGTGGCCGATGTCGGCGCGGGCACAGGTATTTTCACCCGTTTGTTTTCCGAAACCGTGGGGGACAGAGGCCAGATATTCGCTGTCGACATTGCTCAGAATTTTCTGACACACATCGATGAGAAAAACCGTGAAAGCAACCGTCACAACGTCCAAACAATTTTGTGCACCCCACATGACACGAAGCTTCCACCTAATGCGATCGATGTAGCTTTCATTTGCGATGCTTATCACCACTTTGAATTTCCGCTGAAGACGATGAAGTCACTTCACGTGGCGATGAAGCCCAGCGGTCGGCTCTTCGTCATCGACTTTAAACGAGTCGCAGGCGAAAGCACAGAATGGACTATGAACCACGTTCGTGCGGGGCAAGAAGTCTTCGAAGCAGAAATTATCGCGAGTGGCTTTAAGAAGGTACGTGAGCATTCGGAATTGCTCAAGGAAAACTACATCATCGAGTTTGTGAAAGTAGCCACCCAATGAGCAACGAAGACCCCAGAATCTATTTTGCATCCGAACGTACTCTGTTGGCTTGGGTTCGCACCGGAATAGCCGTGTTGGGCCTGGGATTCCTGGTAGCGCGGTTTGGACTTTTCTTGTCGGTTCTAGATAACCCGCAGAGCCCGCACCCTTCACTGACCGGACCGACGGTGATTGGAACTGGATTCGTCTTGATCGGCGCTGTCGTAATGGCGTCTGCTGCAGTACAACATGTCCGCTTCAGCCAAGGATTGTCGGCACTGCAGCGCCCGAGTCGCTACTGGACTTCGTTCAGCGTAGCAGTCACCGTGTGCCTGGCAGTCCTCAGTGCGTCGCTCGGCGTCTACTTGGTTATGAGTATGAAGCTTTAGCGAAGTAGTTCGTAGCTGATTTTTACACGTCTGAGTGAGGCAGTGATGGATTTTGCACAAGCCTTTAAAATTGCCAACACAGTCGCGTTGCTCAGTTGGATCCTGTTGGCCTTGATGCCTCGATACGGATGGCTGCTCCGATGGCTTCGATATGGCATCATTAGCGGTTTTGCGGTTGTATACGTCAGTGTCGTAGCGGTTCATTTCTTTAAAATTGAAGGTGGTGGATTCAATACGTTACAAGAAGTGAAGAATCTGATGGCTGCCGACGCGGGAGCGTTTGCGGGCTGGGTCCATTATCTCGCATTTGACCTGTTCGTGGGTTTATGGGTCGCCGAAAATGCAGATCGCCTGAAGTTGCATCGCATCTTTCAGATTCCCATTCTGTTCGCCACGTTTATGTTCGGTCCACTTGGCTTGCTGATGTTTTACTGTGTCGAAGTCGGTATGAACCGGATCGGCATAAAACAGCAAATTGAACACGCGGACTAACCGCAGCGTCAAAACCGCGAGTAAAATCTCTTATTCTGTCGGACGCGACTTCGTAAATCGGCGTACGGCCCTCCCGCTTTCTCCCCCAACACATCCTTCTAGAGGAAACCTCTCATGCGTTTGAAATCCGTATACAAGTACTTGCACATGCTGGCGTGGTGCGGCCTGACAACCGGCATCGCGTCCTCCCTTCTCGCGTCGGTCAGTTTGGCGGACGAGAATCTGCTGACGCGTTCCGAATCGCTCAGCGGCTGGCAATTGCTGTTCGATGGCAAATCCAGCGAAAATTTTCGCAACTATAAAAAAGATACGGTCTCGGATGGCTGGAAAGTCAAAGATGGTGCACTCGTTCGCGAAGGCAATGGCGCTGGCGATTTGATCAGTAAGAAGAAGTACAAGTACTTCGAATTATCGCTCGAGTACAACATCTCCGAGGGTGGTAATAGCGGTCTGATGTTCCATGTGACAGAGGATAATCCGCAGCCTTGGAATAGTGGTCCAGAAATCCAAATTCAGGATAACGTCAAAGGCCATGATCCACAGAAAGCTGGATGGCTTTATCAACTTTACCGACCTACCACTCCGGCCGATCTCGATGCGACTCGACCTACCGGTCAGTGGAACCAATTGTTCGTGCGTATCCATCCCGCGCAGAGCGAAGTGTCGGTGAATGGCGCACTTTATTACAAATTTAAGCTGGGGGACGCAAAGTGGAAGGAGCTGGTATCGAAGAGCAAGTTTGCTCAGTTCCCTGGCTTCGGCTCGGCTGGCCAAGGGCACATTTGCCTGCAGGACCACGGCAATTTAGTTTCATTCCGCAACATCAAAATTCGTGAGCTCGCTGAGGACGGGACCGCTCAACAACCCATCGATGGAAAACTGAACTTGCGAAGCAGTTTGGCGTTTCCAAAACTGAAATGGCAGGGTTGGGAAGCTATCGATGAAGATGGCAACATCAATAAGCCGCTTCGCATTTTGGAACTGACCTATGCACAGGAAGATGGCAATCGTTTGTTTGCTCTTGATCAGCGTGGTCAGATTTTTAGTTTTGAGAATCGACCCGATGTTGATCAATCAAAATTGTTTCTTGACATTCAAGACAAGGTGAGTCGTTGGTTTGATCCAGGTGCGAATGAACAAGGCTTACTGGGATTAGCCTTTCATCCAAAATTCAAAGACAACGGTCAGTTCTTCGTGTGCTACACCAAACGTGGCACTCACAACTCAATCGTGGCGCGATACCGCGTGGCAAAAAATGACCCGACCAAAGCGGATCCAAACTCCGAAGAGATCCTACTCGACATTCCGCAGCCTTACCAAAATCACAACGGAGGGCCACTTGAGTTCGGCCCTGATGGATTCCTGTACGCAGCATTCGGTGATGGAGGTTTGCGAAATGATCCGAACGGTAACGGACAGAATCGCGGGCAACTCCTCGCCTCTATTCTTCGAATCGATGTCGATAGCAAATCGAAGGATCTCCCCTATGGCATTCCAGCGGATAACCCGTTTGTTGGCCAACCGGGAATGCGAGCTGAGATATTTGCTTTCGGACTCCGCAATCCCTGGCGAATCGCATTTGACAAGAAGACCGGGTTGCTATGGGCGGGTGACGTCGGACAGGAGTTGTGGGAAGAAGTGAATGTCATCAAAAAGGGAGGTAACTATGGTTGGAGTACCCGCGAAGGAACTCATTCCTTTGGAAATCGGAAAGCAGTAGATGGTGTTGGCCCCCTGATTGCGCCAACTTGGGAATACGATCACAGCGTAGGTGAATCAGTAACCGGTGGCCGCGTATACAACTCAAATCGGGTGCCCCAGCTGAGTGGAAAATACCTGTATGCCGACTACGTGAGCGGCAGCATCTGGGCGCTTACCTACGACGCGAGCACTCAGCAAGCGACACGCAATGAACAGGTCGTAGCGAAGGGTATTCCCGTTATGGCGTTCGGTGAAGATCAGAACGGCGAAGTGTTTTACATGATCGACAGCGCTAAGGGCCAGTGCATTTATCGTTTCGAAAATGCCGAGTAGATTTGAGGTTCTCGAAGGTTCAGCCAAGCATGCAGGAGCGATGCTCGCCTTCGCTCCTGCCTTGGTGGTTTGTCTATTCGGCTATCAACACGCGATGGATTGATCCACGATCTCATGGGCCGCAACGCTTTGCGAGACTCGCTGATCGCGTCGCACTTTTTTGGGAAAACACACTTTGGATAACACTTCATCTGACGTTTCACTCACCGATTTCCAAGCCAAGATCCGAGCCATGTATTATGAAAAGGATTTGCAGCGAGGCATTGATGGCACGTTCATGTGGCTGATCGAAGAGGTCGGTGAGTTGGCGACCGCTTTGCGGCAAGGGACGCACCAGCAAAAATGTGAAGAGTTTGCGGACGTTCTCGCTTGGTTAGCCACCATCGCTAATGTGGCTGGCGTGGACCTCGGTGCAGCGATTCAGGATAAGTATGGCACGGGCTGCCCCGGCTGCCGGCGACTGGTTTGCACTTGCCCCATGGAAGAGAAACCGTAAGCCGAGTCGCGCCGAGTCCATCCAACATAAGCATTACTAAAGCTCGACGCTACTTTTGTTTCGCCGCTTTGAACTCCGCCAACTGCCGGTGCATGGTGCGTTGGTTGGGTTCGCTCTTGATTGCCAACTCTTGAGTCGCGATGGCTTTGTCGATGTCGCCGATTGCGAAGTAGCAACGCGCTAAGGTGTCTTGATAGATCGAGTAGTTGGGAATTAGCTCTAAGGATCGGAGGCTCAATTGCAGAGCTTCCTCTGGACGCTGTGCGGTCTTCGCGAGCAACCAGGCTAGCTGATTGCATTTGCCTGCCAAGGAGTATTCGATGGACGGGCGGTTCATTCGGTCAGCACCAAGCAATTCGCGTTCGTTTTTTGCGATCTCTTCATGAAACATCGCGATATTTTCTTGCATCGCGAGCTGGTACTCCGAGTCGTCGATCCGTGGAGTCACGACCTGCTTGAGCGCGATCAAAATATCTGGATTTGCTGGGTAATGCTTTAGTGCCTGCAAGT
>JANPLP010000319.1:0-4617 GCA_031426595.1 Planctomycetia bacterium
GCCAGCGGGGCGCGACGGTACTTTCTTTCAGGAGTTTGAGTTTACTTCCGACGTGAAACTCGGCGCGGGCAATCAGCTCAACGTAGGCGACAAACACTATGTCGTCGACAAAGATTGGAGGCCGGTATTCTTTTCCAAAGACGGTGAGCTCGCGGCGACGGAAGTAGTTTTCGCGGGTTATGGAATCGTGGCACCTAAAGATGGCGATCAGGAAGAGTACGACAGTTATGTTCATCTGGATGTGCGAGGCAAGTGGGTTTTAGTTTTTCGGCAGATGCCGCAGGGGATAACGCCGGCGCGTCGTCAGGCGTTATCGAGGTTTAGCGATTTACGATACAAGGCGATGGTGGCGCGCGACCGCGGAGCGGCTGGCTTAATTGTGGTCAGTGGGCCGACCAGTCAAGTTCGCAGCCAGCTTGTGCCGCTAAATATTGATGGAACTTTAGGAACATCCAGTATTGCGGTGATCAGTGTTTCAGATGCTGTAGCGGGCGAGTGGTTCAAGCAGGCGGAGATGGATCTGGGCGAAGAGCAGAAATCGCTGGATGGCGGCGAGATGGCGATGGGCGTTGAAATGAAAGGGATAAAGGTCTCTGCGAAGATTGATATTGAACCAGTAGCGAGTCGAGGAAGAAATGTGTTGGCTCTGCTCCCTGCGGGCAACGAACCCAGTGCGGAAATGGTCGTTGTTGGCGCGCACATCGACCACTTGGGAAATGGCAAAGGAGGATCACTTGCTCGTGAAGACGAAGTAGGTGGGACGCATCGTGGAGCGGACGACAACGCTTCGGGCGTAGCGAGCGTGTTGGAGATTGCGCAGTACTTAGCGAATGAAAAGGGGGCTGGAAAACTGAAGATGAATCGCGATGTATTGATCGCTGCATGGAGCGGCGAGGAATTGGGGCTGCGTGGCTCGCAAGCGTTCGCGGAAGATTTCATGAAGCTCTATCCGCAGCGAATGGGAGTTGCTGGTAAAGCGGCTGAGTCGGCAGCGACAGCGGGCGCCGCAGACGCCGCTGATTCCAGCGCCACAGCACATGCGTCTCACAGTGCCGGAGCCGTCCTTTACCCGCAGATCGCGGCTTGTTTGAACCTAGACTTGGTGGGCCGTTTGCGGGAGCAGTTGGTGCTCCAAGGTCTTGGTTCGTCGCCTTATTGGACTGGTGCAATCGAGCGTCGCAATGCCGTTGTTCGGCTGGCGTTAACTTTGCAGAACGATTGCCACTTGCCGACGGATGCGAGCACTTTCTTTTTACATGGCGTACCCATTCTGTCTGCTTTCACGGGATCGCATAGCGAGTACCATACGCCGCGTGATGTGCCGGAGCTTTTGAATTACGAGGGCGCGGCACAGGTTGCCCGTTTGATGGCTCTGATCACACGTGACTTGGTGCAAGCGGAAGCAGCCCCCGAGTTCCAAGAACAAGCGGCCCAACCAGAGATGCGCGCGAACTTGACAGCTTATCTGGGCACGGTGCCAGATTACTCGAAGGGTGACATCAAGGGAGTGGCGTTGGGCGGAGTTACCAAGGGGGCGCCAGCGGAGAAGGCTGGCATGAAGGCTGGAGACATTATTGTGGAGTTGGCGGGCAAGAAGATTGAGAACATCTACGATTACACGTTTGCAATTGAGGCGCTAAAGATTGGCGAGTCGATCAAGGCTAAAGTGCAACGCGGTAGTGACGTGATTGAAATGGATGTCGTCCCCGCTTCGCGCCAGTAGGATCACGCCAGTAGGTTTGACAAGGATCGAAGTCTAGTTGTCTGGTCGATCGCATACGATCGCTCGTTTAGAAGTGAGCGGATAAAAACTGTCCGCCGCCGCATTGGGATTCACCAAAACTCTTGTGAATCGAATTTCTAACGAAATCCGCTACGACAGTTATTGACCGCTCGTTCCTTAGAAAATCGGCAAGACCGCGGTAACTGCGAATAAGATGAGCATAAACAGGGCAACATACCACCACAAATTGCGTTTTGTAGAGCCGTAGGGGTGCGACTCCAACTCGTCTTTGACGTACTCGTCTTTGACGTACTCGTCATAATCAAAATCATCTTGCGACTCATCATAGCCACCTGTCGCATGGTGAGCTTCGGATGAGTCCTCGTCCGGTTGTTCGGACGATTCGTCGTAGTCCAATGGTTTAGCCGTTTGCGAGGGGCGAAAGCCGCAGTGTCCGCAGCGGCGAGCAGTTTTTGCAACTCGTTTGCCACAATGTTTGCAGTCGGTGAATTCCAGCTGTTTCAGGGTCGACTCCGGATGGCAATTGCGGACACTGCAAGCCATGTGCAGGTCCTGGGGCACGGGGGTGATTTCGGTTATCTTTAGAACTCATTACACCATAAATCGAGTCATAAATCGAGTTGAGGAGAAACGATATGTCGACAGCACAGATGGGCCAGCAACAGAAAATATTGGTCGCAGGCGAATGGCGGAATTCGGATGCCAGAGAGAGTTTTCAGTCGGCAAACCCCGCGCTTAACGACATGTTGCCTGAACGGTACCCGATCAGTTCATGGTCGGATTGCGAAGCGATGCTCGACGCAGCCAGTGACGCGGCTGAGCAACTGCGAACTGTCCCAGCTAACCAGCTTGCACACTTCTTGGAAGCCTTTGCCAAGTTGATAGAAGCCAATGCAGAGCAGCTCGTTTCGATCGCAAATCTGGAAACAGCGCTTCCGATCAAACCTCGCTTGGCGGACGTCGAGCTTCCAAGAACCACTGGCCAGTTGCGGCAAGCGGCGGCTGCGGCCAAAAGTGGTTCGTGGTCGATGCCGACGATCGATACGAAAGCGAACATTCGATCTTGTTTCGAACCCATCGGTCCGGTTTGTGTATTTGGACCGAACAATTTTCCATTTGCGTTCAACAGTGTCGCTGGCGGAGATTTCGCAGCAGCGATTGCTGCTGGAAACCCAGTGATTGCTAAAGCTAACACCTCGCATCCTGGAGTTACGAAGCTGCTGGCCGAGTTGGCATTTGAGGCGGTCAAGGAAGCGGGTTTACCTAGTGCAACCGTTCAGTTGATTTACCGGTTGTCGCACGAAGATGGGGAGCGATTGGTCAGTGAGCATCGCGTCGGAGCGATCGGGTATACCGGCAGTCGTCGTGCGGGGTTGGCTTTGAAAGCAGCCGCAGATGCTGCGGGGAAACCGATTTATTTGGAGTTGTCGAGTGTCAATCCAGTGGTTCTGCTACCCGGCGCGGTGCGCGAGCGCGGCGATGACTTGGTGACTGAGTTCGTCACGAGTGTGTTGATGGGGACTGGCCAGTTCTGCACTAATCCCGGCATGTTGATGATGATTGCAAGCTCAGAAACAAGTGCTTACATCGAAGCGGTTGCTGCTAAGTTCGCGGGCGGCACACCCGGCACATTGCTTTCCAGTTCCGTCAAAAAGTCGTTAACCGCAGCCATTCAGACCTTGAGCGAAGCTGGGGCTAAGGTATTGACGGGCGGGATGGCATTGGACGGGAAATGCAGTGTTGCCAATACATTGTTGCAAATTGATGGTGCAAAGTTCCTGAGCAATCCAGAGGTATTCCAAACGGAAGCGTTTGGAAACGCGTCGCTGGTTGTTGTGGCGAGTTCAGTCGAACAGTTAGCTGATGTGCTGCGGTCGCTCGAAGGCAACTTAACCGGCTGCATCTATTCGGCTAAGGATGGATCGGATGATGCGCATTACGACGCGATTGCTGGGCATTTGATCAAGCGAGTGGGCCGCATCTTGAATGATAAGATGCCGACTGGTGTCGCGGTGAGTCCAGCGATGAATCATGGCGGGCCTTATCCGGCGACTGGGCATCCCGGTTTCACGGCGGTGGGCATTCCGGCGAGTATGATTCGCTTTGGCAAGTTGACTTGTTATGACGGAGTTCGTCAGCATCGCTTGCCCGCCGTGCTTCGCGATAACAACGTATCGAGTCTTACGTGGCGTTGCATCGATTTAAAATGGACGGTTGAGAACGTTTAGGTTCGGAGCCAGGATTTATAGAGCTTTAACGCGGTGGTTCGATGCTGAGGCTTGGCAAAAGTTTCAAGGCGTTGTGCGAGTAGATTTTTTTGAGCACTTCGTCAGGAAGATTGACGCCATAGATGCGCCAGAAGCCTTGGGGAGGAAAGGGCTTTTCTGAGTAGGGAAAATACTCGTCGCGAGTTTCTAGGAAGCGCCAGTAGCTTTGGTAGCGTTGTTCGGGCCACGGACCGTCTGTGCCGAAGAGAATGCGGTCTTGGTACTTGATCAAGAATTCGCGAGCGGAGAAAGGTTGGCGGCCGAGTTCGCTGATGCGCGACGCGATCTCAACGTAGATGTTGGGGTGATCGTCGAGCAGCGCTGCAGTTTGTTGTAAGTCTTCGCCATCGTTGCCAAGATGGGCAGCGATAAAGGTAGTTTGGGGGTGGCGTTTGAATAACGCGTTGCGAGCGGCGTGGAGACTTGCTCGCGAGGGAAATTTTTCGGCTGGGAAATGCCAATCTGGATGGCGTGATAGCTCTTCGAAGCGTTCGTTTTGTGGAGTGATGGGTTCGAAGAAAGCGCTCGGGTCGGCTGTATGCATAATGACCGGGAGGCCGAGTCGTCCGCAGGCGGCCCAAATTGGATCGAAACGCGGATCATCGA
>JANPLP010000320.1:0-2364 GCA_031426595.1 Planctomycetia bacterium
CATCTTCGGGATACTCGTACTGCCGCACACTTCGGTAGACATCCGCAAGCACATCAAGTTCGTGCCCAATTTCATCGGGATCGGTATGGATATTGATCAAAGTGAAACTAAAGGGCTGATACCCAACTGCGACTGTTTGGAAGCGCCCGCAGAACGGTTCGCGATGTAACGTGTCACCCGGGTCGCTAACTACGTAACTAACTTCCGGTGAACTCTGAATTCGCGATGTATCGAACACGTAACCGTATTGTTCAAAGTAGCCGGTCGATTCACGTCCTATTCGCGGACTGATGGTATAGCTGTAACGACCGCCGCTGCGATTGACCATCTCGACCAAGATTGGCAGGGTACGTTGATCGCTGCTAGTTATTTCTTGAATCGCAATCACATCGAATTGCCGGATGATCTCGGCAAAACGTTCCATCACCCATGGGTCCTTCAGTTTACTGGGTCCCAGGCGTTCCACGTTGAAGCTGCCGACCAAAACTGTGTTGACGGTTCGCGCAGGGATGGTGGATAGAGCATTGACAGGGCCGCTCAGCAGGTTGCCGCTGGCAGTTTCCTTCTCTGTGTGTGAGGCTGGTGCTAAGCCTGCCGGAATCTCAATGTTATTGGGATCGCATCCTAGGTAACCACCTAGGCCGACCAACAGAATAACCATCAACGGATAGAACGGTATCGATCGCATCCCATCGCCTCCATGCTTTGGGAAAACTATTAAATTAAAATCTGATGCTCAGCTCTCAATTACCTATCCATGCGCCACGTCATGTGGCGTACGAAAAGATGTCTCATCAAGCTTCATTTTGCGCCGCTAGGGCATCGACCGCTAATCGACTTAAGCGCGGGTCAGCATCAGACGCCGCACTCTTTAAGGCCGCCACGGTTTCTTGAGTCCAATTTGGAATCGACTTGAGCGAGAGCGCCGCCAACTGACGCACTGACTTCTCCGCATGCCCCATCAACGCGGCTACCAGCGACGATTGGAATGGCGTCGCTTGCGCGCCCATCTTTCCCAGTAACTTGCAAGCCCAACCGGCTAGCGGGGCGTTCACATGTCGCGTCAATTCAGCCAACTGAGGCGCGAGTTCGCTGGATGGCTGCTCAACATTCGACATCGTATCGCTCGCCCAGGCTCGCACCTCTTCGTTCTCGTCCAACATCGTCAGCAACACCGCAATCAGTTGCTGATTCGCAGCGGCTGCGTCGGCAGCGAGAATTTTAAGTCGTTCGAGCGGAAGGCTGTTTCCGACTACTGTCGACATAGGTCACCTAACATCAGACCAAGGAATTCCAAATTCATCGATCACGTGTGCACAGCCAGATGCGGGACGCAAAGTCTGCCAGAGTACGCCGAAACTCCGCTGCCGCTTTGGAAACGAGCATCGCGAGCCGCGACTTACTTAAGACAAACTAAATCTCTTATCTGCACGAAGCACAGAGGATCCATCAACCAGTGTCAGTACAGGATCCCGCTGGCGGCAGCAAGTGCGATGGCTCATTTTTCCAAGATAGAACGGGGCTTTGGCGCCGGCAATTCTTCAGCCGCCTCAGTTACACCGGTCTCAATATTACTGGGCTCAATATTACTGGGTTGGGGCCGCTCCGTTGCTAGCGACTCAGACGGCAACTCTCGGGGGCCAGCAAACAGCGGCTTAGACGATGAAAAGCCATCCAGCGAACGACCTAAGATCGGTCCGCGTTGCTCAGCGACGGACGGATCGGACAACCGATTGCTCTCCGCGATGTCGATACGATTTGGAGGAGCAAGCTGCCCTTCGCCTTCCGATTCGCGATAAAGTTCCCAACCTGTTTCGCCCAGTTCAAATCGATAACTTCCTTCCGTTACTGTATAACGCGATTCACCGAATGAATTTCCATCTGAGGTAACTCCGCGCGAGTAACGGATCACAAAACTTCCCTTGCCGTCGAGCACCTTTTGTTGGCCCGGGCGCACGGTGTCGTTCTCGACATCGTCAATTAAGAAGTTCACAACACTGCGAGCGTCATCTGGCAACCGAATTGCAACGCCCGGTCCCTCGTAGTTCAAATCGCCATCCAAAGGCACCGGTACAAACGTATTTGCGGAGGCTGGTGCAACATAAGTGCGCGAATTTCCCGCATTGTAATTCGGGCTGTTATTCGCAGCATTGTTGTTCGTGTTGCGATTCTGCGGAGTGGTGTTGCCATAGTTCGCAGAGCGGCCCGAGTTGGCTGTGCGAGCCGCTTCGATGCTCCGCTGGTTCGCTGCTGCAGACAGCCCCCGCGAGTTTGCTTGATTGGGATTAACGTAGGGATTCGCTCGAGGATCCGAAAGTGGGTTTAAGTTCGGATTGCGCGCCGCAGGTCCGGCTGCGGCTGCGC
>JANPLP010000321.1:0-3881 GCA_031426595.1 Planctomycetia bacterium
GAAGCGATCGATTATTCCTGCGGTCACGCACGTGGACGGTAGCGGTCGATTGCAGACAGTTTCCAAGGCTCGCAACCCAAGCTACCACGCGTTGATCAGCCGTTTCTTCGAAAAAACGGGAGTCCCAATTCTGCTGAATACTTCGTTAAACGAAAACGAACCCATCGTTCGCACTCCCTTGGAGGCGATCAACTGCTTTAAGCGAACCGCCATGGACGCGATTGTTGTGGGTAGTTTTATCGGGAAACGAGCGTGAGTGTTGGCAGATCGGGTGCATTTGGAAATTTGAAAATGTGGTTTACTGCACCTCGAATTTTCGGAGATGTCAAGAATTTTCGTCCAATGCAATTGATTTTATTGACAGTTGTTTCCGTTTAGCTAGTCTATAACAGTTCTGAGATTACTTCCATGTTAAGCTTACTCAAGGAATTCCCTATGAACCGCGGGCTGACTCTAGCGCTGGTTTTAGCGCTCAGCGTACTCACTTCATCCGTTTCGAAGGCGGCACCGATTAGTGCTCTGTTTGTCGGATCGTTCACGTCAACAAACAACGACTTCTTGGGTACTGGAGTTCCCACTCCTTTCTACCTAAACCTGACATTCAATGACAACGGTCTGTTCGGCAGCGGTCTCCTCCGTACGCAGGCTGGCGTGAACCTCGCGACGATCGATACGGCGAATGCTGGTTGGTCGTTGGGCGATGGTGGTAGTGACACTCTGAGCGTTTTGGCGGGAACGAGCATACCGAACCGCTTCCTGAACTTCACCCTGACCGGTCCAAGCAATACGATTGCCTCGACCAGTACCGCCAATGCGAGCGTGATTGCACCTTTCTTGTTTAGTGGTGCGTCTGCTTTACCCGCGGCGATTACCTTCACGAACTTCCTGAACCAAGGTTATGCCGGCCAAATCACCGCTATACCTGAGCCAGCTTCGATGGGCTTGCTGCTTGGCGTGGTCGCAGGTGCTGGGATGTGGCACAAGCGTCGCAACCGCAAGACTGCCCAAGCTTAGTCGCTACCCACAAGCGTCGGAATCGAATTAATCGGACGGGGAGCACGAAAGTGCTCCCCGTTTTTTTGTTTCTACTGAATCGATGTTCCGCAGTTCGATCATACTCTTGGTTGGATGTGATCGGCGCAGGGCGGGCGTTTCACCTTAAACGAGAGCCAGCCTGCTGCCGCTCAGCAATCGAGGGAATTTGTTTGACCGCTATAAGGCGGCCACCGGTTCATGCGATTGAGTAAGTTATAACAAGTTAGATTTGAGGCGGATCCACGATGCGAGGTGTTTGGGTTTGGGCTGCATTCGCGATTGCGTGCGGGCCTAGTCTTGTTGACCATGTTGCCAGAATGTGGCAGCTAGAGCAGTATCATTATTTGCCGGCTCTTTTTTTGGCGGTTGCGCTTCTGGTATGGCAGCGTTGGGATCGCGTTTGCCATACCCCGAGTGGCTGGGGCGCTTGGTGGTTTTTGACTGCGGGGGCAGTCCTGCTGGTACTCGGGTACTTAAGTGGCTCCAGTTGGCTGGGTGCAGTCAGCTTTGTGAGCTTTTTAGCGGCATGGATGAGCACTCACCGGACAATCGACGGCTCAAGCTTGTTTCACCTGTGGCCGCCTGCGCTGATGCTGATACCGTTGCCTCTAGGGTTCGACGCCAGTTTGACGCACTGGATGCAGCTCTGGTCCTCGCGAGTGAGCAGCTACGCGCTAGATTTTCTCGAAGTGCCGCACGCATTGTTCGGTAATGTTCTGCGACTATCTAGCGGGACTTTATTTGTTGAGGAGGCATGCAGCGGCGTTCAATCCCTATACACCGTCGTCTTTGTGGGGATCTTGGTCGTTTCTATTTTCAGGCGCAGTATATGGCTACTGCCGTTCTATCTCGGTGCAGCGATATTCTGGGCGGGCGCTATGAATGTTGCTCGGATCTTGGCGATCGCTTACTCGCAGCACCATTTCAACTTCGATCTGGCGCACGGATGGCCGCATGCTATGCTGGGCTATGTATGTTTGGCGGGTGCCTGTTTGCTATTGCTATCGACTGATCGACTGCTCCGCGTCCTTGCTTTTCCTATTGAATCCAACTCTAGGACTGGGTTCGAGCAAAATCCGGTTGTTCACGGATGGAATCGCAGTTTCGCGCAGAGCGACTCGAGGGTTCTAACAGTTTCATCATCGTTTAGCCCCATGAGTCCATGGGTAGCTCGCGGATTGATGGCGTTTTGTGTGATCGCGTTTGCTGCCCATTTGCTTAGATTTACGCCCCGAGCGAGTGCTGAGGTGGAGCGCGGCGTGCAAACTCGCTTGCCCCAGGTCCCGGCGAACTTGGGCCCTTTGATTCCGGGCTTCATTCAGTACGCGCACGAAACAGTGGAAGGTAACATCAACCAGCCCATGGGTGAGTACGCGGATGTGTGGAAGGGCGAGTATCAAGGAATTCCCGTCACCCCTGCGCTCAGCCAGCCGTATCCTGAATGGCATGATCTGTGTGTGTGCTACACAGGGGCTGGTCTCAATTTGAACGATCGTCAGGTGGTAAAAGCCGAAGATGAGTGGAACTATGTAGCCGCGCGGTTTATCTCCAGCGAGGGTGCTGTCTCGTATCTCTGGTTTAGCGCCTTTGATTTCCTCAAAAATCCGGTCAATGCGCCTGATTCAGGCGTGCTAACGCGTTGGCTCTCTCGCTTGAACTCAAGCGATTCTTTGTTGAAGGGTTCCGCGGTGAGCTCTGAGCTGGCGATAGTACAGCTCAAAGTGGACCTCGATGGATTTCTTCCGCAAGATTCTGTCGATGCGTTGACAGAACTGCACACGCTAGCGCGTCAGGCATTAGGTTCCCCAAGCATCAATTAGTAACTTGGTAGATTCAGTATGAGCTTTTTCTCGAAGTTATCCCGGTCGGTCCGACGACGATTTTCCAAGCGTAAGATCGGTTCGCAATCGATTGGCCAGCGGGCAGTAGCTTTCCTTAGCCTGCGCATTATGCGTCAAAAGGGGACGCGCTGGTTGAGTAAGTTCTTGTCGGTTAGTCAGCCTGCCTGGCTTAAAACGCTTGGCGAAATACGGTTTTCCCCAAAAAAGAAATTGACGCGTTGGGATTATTGCAATCCGATTTATTGGAGCGTGTGGTTCACGGGGTTTTCATACCGATGGTTGATCTCTCGGCCTTACCTGAGCTTGGGGCCTGCGCTGCTGGCGTTGGCCGCCATTGTTGGGCTTGGCGGATTGATGCTGCGACAAACACTTGAAGGAACCGACTGGCGTGGGCAGTTCTATCAGAAAGCGCTGGCGACGGCAATTCAAACGGAGGATGACGCGACTGCGGAAGTCTGTCTTACTAATTTGGTAGCGCGCTACCCGGAGAAAACAGACTGGCGATTTCAGCAAGCCCTACTTTTCGAGAAAAAGGGCGATGAACTGGCCGCTTATCGAGAGATGGTAGCGTTAGCGGACCGCAGAGAGTTCGGCGGCGCAGCCTTATGGCTGATCGCGAAGCAGTTTGACATACAGAAAGTGGCTTCATGGACGACTGCGATGCATGTGCGATATCGGAAGTTATCCGAGATAGCCATCAAGGATCGAAGAGGTAGCTTCGAGATGGACACTCGCCGACAACTGGCTGAGTATTACACTCGCATTGGTGCAAACCGTGACGCTCTAATGCAACTCACCGCTCTCTCTGAGAAGCTCCCGTCAGCTTACCTGGCAACGGCGAAAATGTACGCTCAGATTGGCGACGATACCAATGCGGCTCGTTATGCTGAATTGGCGAAAAAGTTCTATGAGCGGCAGTTGATGATTTCGGCGGATGATAAGTTTTCTCGGCTTTCCCTTGCGCAAGCGGAACTTTTGTTGCATCAGGAAGAGCGGGCAGTGATG
>JANPLP010000322.1:0-3479 GCA_031426595.1 Planctomycetia bacterium
GCCACATTGCCGATGTACTCGTCCGCCAAGTAACCGAACGTGTGCCCAAACTCGTGAGCAAAAACGATCTCGCTCCGCGCGTTGTCCACCGTCGAGGTGCAGTAATCCAAGTACATGCCACCTCCACCATACCGATCTATGTTAACCAGTACGACGACGACGTCATGGGGGACCTGTGCCGCCATGCGATGAATGGCGTGGTTGTCTTCCACTAACAAGTAGCGATCAATGTCAAAGATGTTGTAGGTCGAATTGAGAACGGTGGATTTGAATGAGTTTTGCCGCGGCTGGTCAGTGCCCGCTTCTGCCGATGCACGGAAGACCCCCCGAATATTGAATTTATCTTTCGAAGTGCTATAAGGCTCGATCGTCAACAAAAAATCGGACAGCCGTTTTACGTCGCCGCGGAATTTCTCAAACTGATCTGCCGTGTAACCTTCCGCCAAGAAAGCGATGTCTACACGCTGCTGAGCAGGTCCCGTGTTCTGCAGTTCAAAGGTGACATCGTTCCCAGCGATCGCTTCGCGGCGAATGCGATAGTCCGCTGGATCGATGTCGATCGTCAATACCGGTGCAAGCGTATGTTCTCGGTCGCGTCGCTCAATCTGCAGCTTCACTTTACCTTTCGGCATCGGACAACGAGTCGTCGATTCGTAAACGCGTTTGACCCCTTGCAGCGCCGGATCGGTCGTGATGTATTCCGAGAACAACGTATCGAAGCACTTGTAAAAAATCAGTTTCCCAGAAGGCGCATCGAACAGCTTGATCGCGAACTTCCCGTAATCAAACGGGGAAATCAGGTTGCGTGGATTCTCCGGCCAACTCGCTTCTTCGTACAAATCCCGCAGCGCAACGCTCGACTCCTGAGCATTGCCCATATTGTAAAGCTCGACCCGAATTGCTTTATCCACGAAATAATCGTCGAACTTCGGCAGTTCATCGGCCGCTCCAACTTGGCTGGCAAACAAGAACCCCAACCATAAAAAAACAGCAAACGCTTCGCGTGGTGCTCGCATCGATCGCTCCCAATAGCTTTATTTCCAGTTGTTTTTACCCGCTGAACGAGAGGAGTCCGACTATTGTAATCGTTTCCCGTCACCAGATCTTTTCTACCCAGGCAATGAGGGCTGAAGTCCGCGGGGCGAGACGGGCGGGCGCAAGAAGTACAAGACCGGCGAGGTGATCATCGTCGTGACAAGTGCCATGATGACCATCATCGCGAATAGAGTCGGGCTGATCACTCCCAAGTCGAGCCCAATGTTCAGCACGATTAGCTCCATGAGCCCGCGAGTATTCATCAGCATCCCCAGAATACTTGCGTCGCGCCACGATTCGCCAGCATACCGAGCCGCCAGGACTGTGCCGCCGAACTTGCCTAACGTAGCAACCAGAATAATGACCAAGCAAACCAACCACTGGTTCCAGTCACCCAATAGGCCCAACTGCGTTCGCATCCCGGTGTAAGCGAAAAAGGCGGGGAGCAAAAGAACTGTGACCGGCTCCTTCAACTTTATCAAGAAACTTTCCGCCAACTTGCTATCCGATGGGATAACAAAGCCGAGCAAAAAGGCGCCGAAAATGGCATGAATACCGATCCACTCCGTCGCAGCCGCCGAACTTAGAATCATCACATAAACACTTGCAATCGCGTACATCGGCAACCCAGTTTTCGTCTGGTCGATGTAGTTTGCATAACGTACCAACATCGGCCTGACGACCAAAAACATAATCAAAATGAAGGACGCCGCACCGGCCACAACCAATCCCGCATTGCCCACTTCAGCTTTAGCGACACCCACGACCATCGAAAGCAGACACCAAGCCGTTACGTCATCAGCCGCAGCGCAGCTCAACGCGACCGTTCCGACAGGCGTGTGCTGCAAATTGCGATCGGTGAGTATCCGCGCCAAAACCGGGAACGCCGTGATCGACATGGCTACCCCCAAAAACAATGAAAACGACACAAACGAAACCGCGGCACCAGACAATTGCGAGTACAGCCACAGCGAAAGTACCGTACCCAACGCAAACGGAACCACAATGCTCGCATGAGATATCGCCACTGCCGTGTGCGCCTTGTGCTTCAAATGCTCAGCGTTCAGTTCCAGCCCAACCAAGAACATGTACAGAATAACGCCAAGCTGAGCGATCACTTTCAACGAAGTGGCCACCTGCCCGTTGGGATCGTGCGTTGAAGCCGGAATCAGCCAATGCATCGCTTCCGGACTGACCGCCCCCAGTAGCGACGGGCCGAGCGCCAGCCCCGCAATAATCTCGCCAATCACAGGCGGCTGACCAACTTTTTGGCAGAGCTTCCCGAGCACCGCCCCAACCAAAATGACGGTCGCCAAAGTCCCCAAAACATGAAACACAACATCCACGCTCGGTCCAGTTGCGGGCGCAGTAGCCGCCAATGATATTGGCTCAACTCGCTCTAAACGCCCCCCGAGTTGCTGCACGACCAGCACCACCGCGAAGCCAGCGGCCAGCAGTGCCAAGTAGCTCGCAACACCCCTGAAACTGATCCGAAAGCTGGTTTGAATATTAGTTTCGTGCGTCATACGCACCCAGCTCCTCAAAAAAGCGAAGCTTGTTTAAACAAAAGTCGTTCGAACAAGCGTTGGATTCTAATGACGGTCCGGCAATCTGCCAAGCGATCGTTTAAATTGGAACTGTGCCACCGCGACTGGTGCTTTATTTCTGTCCAGGTTAGCCCATCTTCGTAGCCACGCGCGCCGCTGTCCTACAAGTTTTGCACTTCCGAAGCGCCACCATCTGAATTACAAACCCCGCCGGAATCGCAACAAAAGTAAGCGTCCCGCAAGAACATAGCGAGACGACGAAGATCGTCAGCCCTAACGCTTGAAGCTTCCCTTGACGCGCTTTGCAAAGTTCGCACTCGGCAGGTGAATCGGTCTGAATTTCGTCAGCTTCGTCAGTCATTTTTCAAGTCGTATGGCCCGCCAAGATCCTGCTCGCGACGTCCCGGAATACGTTCCACGTCGGCCTACCATTCTCGGGAACACGGCTAACTTGACTAGCTAGGAACAACTCATAGTTGACGATCCGCGACTTAAAATCCTCGACGCCCCAGCCCACAATCACCTCCTCCAGGCTCGGAAATAGCTTTTCTAGGCCGGGTACAGGTTTTGCTCATCGGCTCTTTGGCGGCGACCCTGCCGCGATCCCCGCGCGCACATCGAGCTCAAACGGTCGCACTTGGCGCCTGCTTTCGCCGAAGCGCCGCACGATAAACACTGGCTGTCGAGATACTGATAGGAACGAGACCATGGACGATTTTTGGAGTACACTCGCGGCGGACTTTCAGGACTTGCCTGACCTAGCAGAAGCAGTTCGCATGGCCATTCGGTTGCTGCTAGCCGCCCTGCTCGGCGGACTACTCGGTTACGATCGCGAACGCGTTGGCAAAGCCGCTGGACTCCGCACCCATATGCTCGTCTCGCTCGGCGCAGCGCTGT
>JANPLP010000323.1:0-4280 GCA_031426595.1 Planctomycetia bacterium
TTTTCAAGCCGCCGCTCGCCCTATGACCGTCCCATCGGCGGTGTACTTGTCATCTTAAGCAGTTGAAGTTGCGGAAATAGGGGATAGACGTTACGTTGTTTTGCGGCGGTACGGTTCAGAAATTTTAACCCGAAGCATTAAAGCAGTACGTTTAATTGTGGACTGTTCCTTTTTTCCTCGATCGAAAAAATCCTGATCAAGGACTTCCATGAACAATGACGAAATCTCGCCTGTGTCGCCAGACGATCGTGCCAGGATTGCCAAAAAGCGACTCGAGGAAAGGCTCCTTGAGTTGGAATTGGAGCTCATGCGACTGGAGCTTGAGAATTCTGAACTCAAACATGCAGTCAAGCGGAGCGAAAGGCAATTCGCCGAAGTCCTTGAAGCGACGCTAGATGGCGTTTGGAATTGGAAAATCCTCGAAGAGAAAGTCCATTACAGCGAGCAGTGGTGCCGATTGTTAGGCTTTGAGCCTCATGAGGTTTCGGACAGTGTGGATTTCTTTTTTTCGATACTCCATCCTGACGATCATGCGCTAGTTGAGACTGAGATGCAAAAGCTTTTGTCGGCTCAAACTTTGACAAAGCAATTTGAGGTAAGACTGCGTACCAAAGCTGGGCATTATCAGTGGTTCCTCGATCGCGGCAAGGTCGTCGAGTGGGACGACGGCAGACCTATTCGGATGGTTGGTACCATTACATCGATCTCCGATCGCAAAGAAGCAGAACAAGCATTGACTGCAAGCGAACACCAACTGAGATTGGTCACGAATAATGTCCCGGGTCCTCTCTCGCGAGTCGATCGAAATCTCCGTTACCTATTTGTCAACGATATCTGCCAGAGTCTTTTCGGTAAGCAGCGATCTGAGATCCTTGGCAAAACGATGGAGGAAGTATTACCACCTGAACTTTACCGACACGCGCTACCCCATATTGCAAAAGTAATGAGCGGAGAGCGAGTCACCTTTGAAACCAACTCTCAGATACGGACGGACAACGAAGAAATCACGCTAATGAATTACGTTCCTGAGTTCGACGAAGAGAAGAATGTTCAGGGCTTTATCATCGCGGGAATGGATATCACCGAACGCAAAAAAGTCGAGAAAGCTTTGCAAAAGAATGAACGTGAACTGCGACTGATTGCAAATAATGTACCTGGACCTATTTCTCGCGTCGACAAAGACCAACGGTACCTATTCGTCAACGATTATCACCGATGCTTGGTAGACTTTCCAATCGAACAAATCATTGGGAAAACAATAGCTGAAGTACTCCCGGCAAGCATTTATCGACTTTCTGAGCCATTCATTCATCGAGCCTTGGCGGGAGAACCTGTATCTTTCGAAACCATGGTCCCGTATCCCTCAGGCGAGATCGGGTTCGGGTTGGTCCACTTTGTTCCGAACTTTGATGAAAATGGAGCAGTTCAAGGATTCGTTCTCATTGGACTCGATGTTACCGCTTGCAGAAAAGCCGAAGCGGGCATGGAAGAGGCACTGACTCGACTTGAGAAATTAGCCAGCCGTCTGCCAGGCGCACTCTACCAATTTCGTTGGAAACCCGATGGAACAACAAGCTTTCCTTACTCGAGTGAAAAGCTGACGAGCCTCTTAGGACTTGACAAGGACTATTTTGAAAAAAACCCAACGGATGCTTTTGCAAAAAGGTATTTTGAAGATCATGAGCCCTTTATTGAGTCCATTAGTCAATCGGCCGAGCATCTGACTCCTTGGAACTCGAAATTTCGGATTATTCAACAGGATGGATCGATACATTGGATTTCTGGCAATTCGATTCCTGAACGCGAAGAAGATGGCTCCACGCTATGGCATGGATACATCAACGACATTACGGATCGAAAACATGCTGAGTTCGAATTGCAAATTGCCACAGAAAAACTTGAGCAGGCGCAGGCGGTCGCGAGGACAGGGAATTGGTCGATCGATATTGCGACCGGGAAGACGTTTTGGTCCAAACAACTGTTCATCCTGTTTGGCCGAGCGGTAGAACTAGGGGCCTTGCCATATCCAGAAGTGTTTGCGGAGTTTCATCCCGACGACGTCCCTGCGCTAACTGCTGCGTTTCTCGAAACCAAGCAATCAGGGACTCCCTATTCCTTGGTGCGGCGAATCAAACAGAGTTCGGGCGGATTTCGATTTGTTCGATGCGAAGGTCGAGCCATACGTGATAAGGTTGGAAAGGTTAGCGAGTTGTACGGAACCGTTACGGATGTGACGGATGACATCGAGCGCGAGGAAGACCTGAAAGTAGCTCACAAACAGGCTGAAGTCGCGAATCGCGCCAAAAGTGAGTTCCTAGCCAACATGAGTCACGAAATCCGAACACCTCTCACTGCAATTCTGGGATTCACGGAAGTGCTTCGCGAAGAAGAAAACATGATTGCGTTGGCAGGAGAGGGGAGCGAGAAGCCAGCGAGCCAAATCGATCGAATTCAAACGATCGATACGATTGCCAATGCAGGAAAACACCTTTTGGCAATCATCAATGATGTTCTTGATCTGTCCAAAATCGAGGCCGATAAGGCGACCGTTGAAATTGTCGAGATTTCGCTCATCGAATTGTTGCGAGACGTGGAGGGATTGGTTCGGCCCACCGCAAGAGGCAAAGGGCTTGAATTGACCCTGACCTACCGAACACTCGTGCCTAATCGAATTTATGGCGACCCGAGCCGATTGAGACAGATCCTTTGGAATTTGCTCGGCAATGCCATCAAGTTCACCGAGGAAGGAAAAATATCCTTCTCGATATCCATGGTTGCCTCCGAACCAATGCCTCTATTAGACATCGAGGTCGAAGACACAGGACGCGGCATTCAAACGGACAAAATCGAAAGACTTTTTCAACCGTTTGTACAAGCGGACAACAGCGTGACACGAACGCATGGTGGAACCGGACTTGGGTTGCATATCAGTAAGCGTTTAGCCAATCTCATGGGAGGTGACGTAACGCTCGTTCGTTCGCAAATCGGCAAGGGATCGTGTTTCCAATTGTCCATTCCGGTGGAGTTGCCCGAAGGTGCATGTTGGGTCGATCAAAACGACTCATCGAAACCACTCGAGTCCAAACCTGCGAGGCAAGAATCGACACAACTGTCCGGACGCATCTTGCTAGCCGAAGATGGCGTTGACAATCAAAAGCTGATCGCATTTCTTTTACGCAAAGCTGGTGCCACAGTAGAAGTGGCGGATAACGGACGAATCGCACTGGAAATGATCGACAATGCTCTTGCTACCGGACAACCATTCGACCTTTTGGTGACCGACATCCAAATGCCTGAAATCGATGGATACCAACTGACTCAAACCCTACGTGCACGAGGCATGCGTATACCCATCGTGGCACTGACCGCTCATGCGTTGGCGGAAGATCGCCAGAAGTGTATGCAAGCAGGTTGCGATGACTATGAAAGCAAACCGATCATCAAGGCAAAGCTTTTGTCAGTGTGCCAAAAATGGTTGCTGATCCCTAAGCAAACCGATTTCGTCGACTGAGCCGGTTTTTAACGACACCGAGCCGGTTTTTAAAGACAAAGAGGATGATGACATGTCCCGCCACGCGTGACATTTTTTCATTCCCAATCGCGATGTTGATGATACTCTCTTTAGGGATTGTGGTTTCGTACACTCGGATCTTTGTTTTTTGGATGCACACCTACTTTGCCGAGCAAAAGCGTGATCGAAATGAAAAATTGTTTGATTTAGCTCTGGTTTTTTTGCTGTGTGCGTTTTGCGGACATGGGTTGTCCCTCGTGATGTTTTACTGGCCAGGTTAGTTCATTGCGTTACGTCTAACGTCTTTGCCTTCCAAGGCTTTAGCTTGATCCGCTAGGTTTACCGGGCGCACCAGAGTAACAGAAACACAGAGGTAAAGTGTCGCCTGTTTTTCTTTGTGTCCAAAGTTTCGTAGCATGAAACTGCACTTCCTATCACAGAGGCACCAAAGCACGGCGGGTTTTCGCGGGGGACGAAAAGGGGACGCAGCTCTTTCTTACCGGGGGGACGAAAAGGGGACGGAAAAGGGGACGCAGCTCTTTCTTACCGCGTGCGAAGCGGATACACTGTTGGAATGCCGCGACGACCACGGGTTTGCCCCGCAAATACTTGTTTCCATGTTCTCAATCGCGCAGTAGCGAGGTTGCCACTCTTTGAAAAACCTGAAGACTACGCAGCCTTCGAGCGAGTTCTACGGGAAGCCCGAGAGCGAGAGTCACTTCCAATCTACGCATATTGCGTAATGCCGAATCATTGGCATTTCGTGGTT
>JANPLP010000324.1:0-2402 GCA_031426595.1 Planctomycetia bacterium
TTGAATTTCACCAAAAGTCTCCAAGTCGTTCCAGCGCCCGCCGTTGACTTGTTCAATCAGCGTGAACTGCTTGAATTCGCAGGTGAAAGGTTGGCAGCGCCTGAGTATTTTAACAAACAGGTTATCAGAACAGTGACCGTTTCGAGGGTGGATCAGCGTTAGGTGTGGCGTTTGATTTCGCAGTGCTGATAACGGTTTGGCGAGCAATTCACTCCGCAGTTCGTTAAACGCTGCTACAGATTCTGTGCAAGGTAAATAGACAAAATCACAATCGCGCATGGGCAGCTCGAACTTGATAGCGATCTCAATCGCTTTAAGTCCGCGAGCTCGATCGGCAAGTGCTTTCCAGTCGTCAACTTCGTCTTCGCGACAAAGAGTTACGTGAGCTCGAATCAAACTAAATTGCACTGGGTTAAACTCCGCACGAATCGACTCAACCGTCGCGCTGAGTGCTTCGGGCAAGTAAAGCGTCGCTTGACGTCGTAGCGCTGGAGACTGCAATTTCTGTTGACCTATTAATCTTTACTCACTGAATGGAATCTCGACACGTCCCGCCTTACGAAAATTCCCAGTCGAGCCCCAGATCCAAATTGATCGCTGAGTGCGTGAGCGCGCCGACGCTGATTCGATCCACGCCGGTCTCTGCGATCGCGCGCAGTGTACTGAGCCGCACGCCTCCCGAGGCCTCTAACTGCACACCTGGGTTCACGCGATTGCGGCGTTCTACGGCGCTGCGAAGTTGATCGGTGTGCATGTTATCTAGTAACACGATGTCTGGGTTAGCTGGCAAGGCGTCGTCGAGCTGCTCGAGCGAATCGACTTCGATCTCGACTATCGCATCACTGGGTGCATCGGGTTGTTCAGCAAGGAAGGCCCGCGCGTGGCGGATCGCTTCACTGGGACTAAGCAGGCGACCGGTCAGTCTAGCATGGCAGGCGAGATGGTTGTCTTTGATCAGCACTGCGTCATATAAACCGAGTCGATGGTTCTTGCCGCCTCCGCAAGCCACCGCATACTTTTCCAGCCGTCGCCAGCCAGGCGTTGTTTTGCGAGTGTCATACAGCCGAGCTGGCAAATCAGCGATCAATCGAACGTGCTCGGCGGTCCAAGTCGACATACCGCACAGCCGTCCTAAGAAGTTTAAAAACGTTCGTTCACAGGTCAGCACATCGCGAGCATCACCACTCAGCGTCGCCAGGCAGGCTCCCTTTTCAAATGCCGTCCCATCGCTTATATGCAGAGTTAGATCAATGCGCGCTTGCAACGTTTGTTCTATCCAAGGCAACAGATCGATCCCGGCCGCAACGCCAGGCTGTCGAGCGACAATGTGCGCCCGCGCGGGCAATCCGGCGGGCACCACGGCGATGGTCGTCAGGTCCATGCCCCGCCCCAGGTCTTCACGAATGGCGAGCCGCACAAGCTGTTCGAGATCATCTCGCAGAAAAATGTCGCGAGTCTGTTGAGGGTAGTCACGGTTGCCTTCGAGCATTGCGATCGCCTGAGAGAATAGAACTGAGTATGCTTAGCGAACTTCCAAGAAAACAGCTTCGGCTGTCCTTGAGCGTTTCATACGTTGTCGCGTAGACCGTATTTTATCAGTTATCTTCGAACGGCAGTTCAGGTTGCCTCCGCGTCGGCTGCTGAGCTCTAAAATGTTTGCGACAAACGGAGATATACAGTTCGTTTCCGCCAATCTTGACCTGCTCTCCTTCGCGAACGATGTTGCCTTCAGAATCCGTACGCAAAACCATCGTGGCTTTTCGACCGCAATGGCAGATCGTTTTAATCTCTTCCAGTGTGTCGGCCCAGCCCAGCAAGTACTGGCTCCCCTCGAACAGATTCCCTTGAAAATCAGTGCGCAATCCATAGGCCAGAACTGGGATGTCAAGCGTATCTGAGACATCGCCCAATTGTTGAACTTGACGGCGCGTTAAGAACTGCGCTTCGTCGACCAAAATGCAGTGCAAAGTCTCTGCATTGTGTTGCCGACGAATCATTTCGAACAAGTTATCTGCTTGCTCAAACGCCACCGCTTCGCTCGTCAAACCAATGCGTGAGCGGACTTGCTTCGCGGTGCTGGTGACAACAGCGGGCGTCAAGACAAGCGTGTGCATCCCGCGCTCACGATAGTTGTAGCTCGATTGAATCAGCGTTGATGACTTGCCTGCATTCATCGCTGAATAGTAAAAATACAACTTCGCCATACGCAGAAACTCGGAACTGATGATTTAACTAGACGATTGTCCTAACAACTTGTACCCAAAGTCCGACAACTATACTCATCGCCGTCCGTACCGCTAGGTCGAAATGCTAACGCATTCCGCTACGAGTGATTTTCATTTTTAACGCGTAACGATTTCCATTTTTAACGCGTAGCGGAACGCGTTAGCGTTTCGAGCTCT
>JANPLP010000325.1:0-4231 GCA_031426595.1 Planctomycetia bacterium
ATTTTGGAAAACGCCGCAAACTGCTGGCAAAATTGGTTGCTAATGCTTCCTCGCAAGCTTTATTGGTAACCAACTTCAACAACGTAACTTATCTGACTGGTTTCACTGGTGACGACAGCTACTTACTGGTCACGCGCGAAGCTTGCTTAATGATTAGCGACCCGCGTTACGAGGAACAACTGGCGGAAGAGTGTCCTGGGCTAAGCGTCTTCATTCGTCAACCGGGCGAATTGACGACTGAGGTCACGGTAAACGAGCTGAAGAAGGCCAAGCTTGGTTCCCTCTTGGTGGAGGGAGACACACTGACCGCCGCAGCTTTCGAGAAGCTAAAGTCTGACCTGCCCCAAGTCGCGATTGGTTTGAGCCAAGGGATGGTGGAGTCGCTTCGAGCCATTAAGGACAAGGAAGAGATCGAATCGATTCGGTTGGCAGTCAAGATTGCGGAGCGTGTATTCACTAGCGTACGGGCTCAACTGCGTTCCAATCAAACGGAGCGCGAGGTTGCCAACGAAATCGATCGCCAAGTTCGTGGGCATGGAGGATCGGGGTGCAGTTTCAAGCCGATTGTGGCGGTTGGCCCCCGAGCTGCTTTGCCGCATGCGCGCGCGGCGGAATCCCTGATCGGTTCCGCCCCCTTCGTACTCGTCGACTGGGGAGCGATTGCAAATTTGTACCGCAGCGACTTGACGCGCGTTGTCATCACCGGAAAAATCCCGCTCAAATTCGTCAAAGTCTACAACACTGTTTTGGCGGCTCAGCAAGCGGCCACTGCGGCGCTGAAACCCGGTGTGATGGTCAGCGAAATTGATCGGATCGCGCGGGCTGTGATCGACGACGCGGGCATGGGAAAGAATTTTAATCACGGCTTGGGCCACGGAATTGGGCTGGATATTCATGAGGCCCCGCGACTGGGTAAAAATCATGATCGCCCGCTGGAACCTGGCATGGTCGTAACCGTAGAGCCTGGAGTATACTTTGCCGGTTGGGGAGGAGTCCGTATTGAGGATGATGTGCTGATAACTCGCGACGGGCACGAAGTTCTTAGTAGTCTTCCCCGCTCGATTGAAGAAAACTCGGTAGAACTGCTCGGCTAAAGTACTGCTATAGCAAAGTTACCGATTCCGATCGCGGCCGAATCAATCGCCCCAATTCAGCCACATCATGGCGAAAAGTTGCATTGAAGCGGTCCATGAAAAATAGGGAAAAAATGTCCAAAGGCAATTCAAAAGAAGACGTTTTTAGTGTCGAGCGGATACGTAGTCTTATCGACTTGATGAAAGAGTACGACCTCAGCGAAGTTGACCTGCGGCAGGACGAACAGCAAATTCGTCTCGTCCGCGGAGCGAAGCAGTTGGTGGCATCGCCAACCGTAGTCGCCGCGGCACCCATGGCGGCAGCACCTGCTCCCGCCTCCGCGGCTGCACCCGCGGCAGATGGGCCCCACATCAAAGTTATTAAATCTCCCATGGTTGGTACCTTCTACAGCCGACCTAATCCAAAGTCGGATGACTTCGTAAAGATAGGCGCATCGATCGGCAACGATACAGTTATCTGCATCATCGAAGCGATGAAAGTCTTTAATGACATCCCCGCTGAAGTCAGCGGCAAAATTGTAGAGATCTTGGTCAAAAACGAAGAAGCCGTCGACTTCGACCGGCCCCTTTTTAAGGTCGATACACGAGGCTAATTTCTCCGAGCATGTACAATCGAATTCTAATCGCTAATCGTGGTGAAATTGCCCTGCGAGTCATCCGCGCTTGCAAAGAGATGGGCATTTCAACCGTCGCAGTCTACAGTCAAGCGGACCGCGATTCCGCGCACGTTCGATGTGCCGATCAAGCCATCTGTATCGGACCAGCAAAATCGATCGATAGCTACCTGCGCATCGATCGGATAATCAGCGCCGCAGAGATAAGTGGCGCCGAAGCGATCCATCCAGGCTATGGATTCCTCGCCGAAAACTCTCATTTCAACGAAGTTGTCCGCAGCAGCGAATTCGATTTTATTGGACCGACTCCCGAAGCGATGGAGAAACTGGGTGACAAGAACAGTGCCCGAGCGGTTGCAAAGGCCGCGAAAGTACCAGTGGTTCCGGGAAGCGATGGTTTGATCACCGACGAAGAACATGCAGTTCGCTCCGCCAAAGAAATCGGCTACCCCGTACTCATCAAAGCAACCGCAGGTGGCGGTGGCAAAGGGATGCGAGTCGCCATCAACGAGCCCACTCTGCGAATCGCACTTCAACAGGCTCAGACAGAAGCCCAAGCTGCGTTTGGTAACTCGGGGGTTTACCTAGAACGTTTTATCGATCGTCCGCGACACGTCGAAGTCCAGATGATTGCGGACCTGCATGGCAATGCTTGCCATTTGTATGAACGCGATTGCTCGGTTCAACGTCGGCACCAAAAGCTAATCGAAGAAAGTCCATCCCCATTTTTGTCCGCGAAGACGCGAGAAGCGATTTGCGAAGCCGCGAAACGTCTGATTATCGAGGTCGGGTATCAAAACGCAGGAACGGTCGAGTTCATCGTTGACCAGGAAAATAATTTTTACTTCATCGAAGTGAATGCACGCATTCAAGTCGAACATCCTGTCACGGAAATGGTCACCGGTATCGATTTGATCAAGACCCAGATTCGAGTTGCCGCTGGCGAACCGCTGCCGTTCAAGCAATCGGACATCAAGTTGCGAGGATCGGCAATTGAATGTCGAATTAATGCTGAAGATCCGACGAAGAACTTTCAACCTTGTCCTGGTTTGATCAAAAGCCTTTTCGTTCCAGGTGGATTCGGCGTGCGTTTTGATTCGCACGCGCAAGCGGGCTATTCCGTTCCGCCCCATTACGATTCGATGATCGGCAAGTTAATCGTGCATAAGGAAACTCGCGAGGAGTCGATCGCATGCATGCTCCGCTGCTTAGAAGAATTGCAAGTCCAAGGCATCTCGACCACAGCCGCGTTCCAGATGCGAGTGCTCCGCGAACCAACTTTCGTGGCTGGCCAGGCCGATACGAAGTGGGTTGAACGCGAACTTCTCAAAGTCTGATGAACATCTGTCAGCTCGCCAACTTTCTCTCCGAACCATCAAACCTACACCCTAGCTTTCGAGTGATATAGATGTCGACATCCCCATTGAAAAAAGTGGCTATGCTGTTCGCCGGTGGACCTGCGCCCGCAGCCAATGCAGTAATCGGAACCGCCGCACTCGCGTTTCTCAACGATGGGATCGAGGTGCTCGGTATCAAGCACGGTTACTCGCACTTGATCGACTACGACAAATCGAAACCATTGGTGGCTGGCGAAGCTTACATTGATATCGGCCATAAAGACCTGTCTCACCTGCGTACGTCGCAAGGCATTTTAATTGGTACCGCCCGCACGAATCCAGGCAAAGCGGTCTCGGCACCAGAGCACCTGCTAGATCCCGAGCGCAGTGCACCGCTGAAGCGTGTCTACGACGCGCTGTGCTCGTTGGGTGTCGATGCGTTGATTTCCATCGGCGGTGACGACACTCTTAAAACCGCCAACAAAATGAAGTTGTTCCAAGATACTCTGCCCGCTGGTTCCAAAAAGTTGCCCGTCATTCATCTGCCAAAGACGATTGATAACGACTACATGGGCATCGACTTCACGTTCGGTTATTTTACCGCTGCTGAGTTCCTCGCGACTGAGATGCGGAATCTGAATTACGACGCCTCCGCGGGCCAAGCCTATTTCTTATGCGAAGCCATGGGGCGCTCGGCCGGTTGGCTGGCTTACGGTGCGGCGATCGCCGGCGAAGCGTCCATGGTGCTGAGCGTCGAAGATATTGTTGGCGACTTCCGCGGCGAAGAAACGGTTACTGACACCACTGGAAAAACAATCACTCGACCCATCATGTTGGTCGACAAAGTCGTCGATCGAATCGTCAAGTTGATGCTAGCACGGGAAAAGCAAGGTCGCAATTACGGCGTGCTAGTCATTGCAGAAGGGATGGCTGAGTATTTGCCTTACAAGTATCTCGAAGGCATTCCACGCGACGATCACGGTCACATATCGATTGCCAATGTGAACCTCAGCAAGATGATGGCGAAGATAATTGGCGATGCTTACAAAGCTGCAACCGGTAAGAGTCGCAAGGTCACCGGTTTGCAACTAGGCTATGAGTCGCGATGCGCTATCCCTCACGCTTTCGACGTGATGCTCGGGTCGCAAATTGGCGTCGGAGCTTACCGAGCGCTCGTCGAAAAGAA
>JANPLP010000326.1:0-16159 GCA_031426595.1 Planctomycetia bacterium
AGATGCAAAAGCGACTCGGCGCACTGCATGTCGAGCAGTGTTCGTAATCGCCGCCGCCACAGCTGTCGCAGCCACTTCCACCACAGCCACATCCACCACCGCTTACCAAGCCCGGTTCGTAACTGTGACCTTGATCTTCGACGATATACTCGCCCGTCTCGAGCGGTGCCGCCTCGACATGCTCTTCAATCACCGTCTCTCCTGGCTGTACCTGGATTTGACTAGCGTTGTGCATGTTCTGAGGTCCGCGTGTTCCAACCAAACGAGTCGGAACTCGATTACGACTGGATCCTCGCATTCCTCGCTCCTGAGCGGATAAGATATCCGACCAGCCAACGATTTGAGTAAGAATCAGTGCAATAACGGCGAATGTTCGTTTCACGGTTGCCGCGCCTTCTCTAGCAGTTCTGGCTTTAGGTCCCAGCGACTCCACGAATTGGAAGCCGCAAATAACCCCCAGCTTTTCTAATCTGGGGCTAAAGAGATCTATCGGCGCTGCTTTGCCCATAAATCCAGTGCAACCCAGAAAATCTTCTTAAAAAGAAAAGTCGACGCAATCGTCAAATCTTGACATCGAGTTGCTAGCAAGCCATCGAAACTAACATCAATGCTTTCAAAGCTATTTCTTCAAAGCTGCCGCAGACTTCCGCTTGAAGTCGTTCTGTAAGAAATACATGCGGCCATCTTCTGCCCCACCGAGAAAATCGGGCACGCCGTCGTCATTAAAGTCCACCGTTGCAGGACTGACATCATGCCCTTCAATATTCTGCTTGGCAAGCGTCCCCGCATTTTTAAAAAACCACTTACCATCGCGATGCTCGGTTTGCTGCAACAAGTCGGCGTTGGACGAATTGAGCAACCAATCGAGCTTGCCATCTCCATCCCAATCCGTAACACACAGCTTACGGCGGCCACTGCCGCCCGCCGATTTGCTGTTCAACTGCAGCGGTGCACCCTGCTCGTCGACGAAAACTCGCTGGGGCGCACGCAGCTTCAAATCACCTCTTTCCTTGTACCGTTCGAAGTAACTCAAATAGCCTTCGTGATCTAACATGGCCAAGTCAACCAAACCATCTCCATTGAAGTCGTGCACCACTGGAGTCGTCCGCCACTGAGTCAGCAGCGCTTTCAAAGGCGGCTTTTTCCAACCCCACGCCAATCGCGGTTGCGGACCCACCCATTCCACCTCGACGTTCTTTTGACTGTCTAGCTGCGGTTCGGTTCGAGTCCCAATATTTCTCAACCAGACTACCTCGCCCATAATGCTGTTCAGGATGATATCGGGCAAGCCATCGTGATCCCAATCATTGACGCTGAAGGTCGTGTAGCCCCACTTGGCTTCAGCCGGTCCTTGGATGCTTCCATTGTGCCCAGCCATGATGCGAAATGGCTGGCCATTGACTTGCAATTTTTTAGGCGCGTTCCACTTTGGGTCCGCTACACCGCGACCACTCAAGTTTTCAAAGAATTCGATGTAGCCGGCGGTGTTGCCGCTGATAATGTCGATGTCATCATCGCCATCCCAATCGGTGCCGACTGGAGTCGCAAGCGCGCCGCATTTCAATGTATCCGCTTGCTGTTGAAAGTACTTCGCAGCGAGAAAAACCGGCATGGCGTAAACATTTAACTTGCCGGTATTTTCAATAAACGCCACCCGCCCATCTTCATCGCCCACAATCAGGTCCTTATCGCCATCTTTATCCCAATCAAAGGCAACAGGAACGATCATCTGCAAATCCATCTTCAACTGCTCGCCATCCGCACTTGCCAGTTTCCCGTGTTCAAGATAGCGCGGCGACGTGCGCGAGCCAACGTTCTCGTAGTAAGTAAACCCATCCAAAAACTCACCGCAGATCAAATCCAGATCTCCATCGCCGTCAAAGTCCTCGAAGTTTGGCGATGGACAGCCGAAAGTGTCGATCGCACCGCCATCCGATTCAACTTTTACTGGTGCTGCATAGCGTGGCCCTTCGTTGGTGCCTTCATTGCGCAGCAGCATTACAAAGCCATGGAGCTTTTCATTTGTCCACTCGCCATTCGAATCCCACGCATCGTCCCAACCGTAGTAGCTCCAATCCTCAATGCCCACCACTAAATCTAAATTTGTATCGCCGTCGTAGTCCACATAACGCCACTGATTGTGCCGCACCTTCGGCCCCCTCGGTTGTTTGCCGCTTGGCACATAGAACTTGGCGTCTACGGGCAAAGCAACTTTAGTGGTCAGGCCTGAACTGGCAAAGTGGGTGTACCCGACGCCGGGGGACAGAACTCGCAACTGATCGCCCACATAACTGGGCATTACATAATGAACCGTGCTACTCAGCTTTACTGCCGGTTTGAAGATTGGCAGCGGGTGATTGGCAGTGTCGCCGTCGATGTTTTCAAAGAGCCACACACCGTTCGACGGTTTGTCAGGGCAGGACACTATCAAATCGAAATCGCCATCGCCGTCTCCATCGCAGGGGACCGGCCAAGCCCACAGCCCCACACCAAGATCCACTTGCAAGCCTGGATGGTTGTAACGCAGCTTTTCTAGTCCGTCCGCGGCCAACGCACAACGACTGTCCAAGACCAGTCGGGCCACCAGTAAGAAAACTGAAATCAGCAGAACAGCCGTGGGATTGGGTGTACGTTCCATCCGAGTTACTCAAGTGTGAACAGATCAAGAATTACTAAGCATCATGAACAGCGTACTGTTGCAAATGCTCGAGATCAACGAACTCCAAGACCGACATATGCGTCGCTTGCAAATTGACTCGCGGAGCCATCCCAGCTTCAAATGCTTCTTTCCATCGCAGGACGCATAAGCACCATCGATCGCCCGCTTTTAAACCTGGAAATTGGAACATGGGATTAGGTGTCGAAAGATCGTTGCCGCGCGATTTCGAAAAAGCCAAAAAATCGTCTGTCATCTCCGCACACAATGTATGCAAACCGACGTCTTCCGGGCCCGTATTGCAGCAACCATCGCGAAAAAAACCGGTCATTGGATCTCGACTGCAATCTTCTAAAGTTGTTCCAAGGACATTTTTAGCGCGCGGCATAATGGATTTCCTGAATGGTAATTCGCAAGGCGAAAAGGGGCTTCGCCGCAAAGTTCCCTGTACACTGTTTTATGTACACTGTGAGTATTGAAGTTAAGTGGTTGCCCCGATCAGCGTTTCGGAGCCAAATCGCTGAACACATTCTAACGATGGAGTTCCAACCGTGCTCGATGTCCGACTGATTGCGTTCAAGAAAGTACTGTTTACCGCAGTCTTGCTTGCTTCGATGATGTTGCCGCAACACACGCGTGCTCAAGCTAACCGCGCACTAACTCCCGGCGATGCGTTCCAGGAGATGTTTGATAACTTCGCCGCTCAAGCTGGACCGATGGCACCGATGTTTGGCAAATTGACGCCGGAGCAAATTGCAAAAATCGACCGCATCCAAGTGTCCCTTGCCGAAGAGGATAAATTTGGTCAGCAAATTCTCGACGCTTACCTCGAGCAGCTAAAGCAATCGCAAACTGGCGTATCGCAGCAAGGCAATGATGTGCAGTACGTAACACAGCTCGTTCAGCAACTACAACCACGAATGCAAAACGCTAGGCGCTACAAGCAGCTGGATGTGCGAGTGATAGACAGCGATAGCACCGATGCCTACTCGATTCCCGGCGGTCATCTGCTTGTCACCAGCGGACTGTTGGACTCCGCAGTCAGCGAAGCCGCCGTGGTTGGCGTGCTCGCACACGAATTGAGTCATCTCGATCGCGGTCATCAATTGGTCCCTCTCAAACAATCGAAGCTCGCCAACCAGCCGCTCGACTTTCAAGATCGCATGCTATGGATCAGTATGATCGCCCGGCCCAATCGGCCCGAACAAGAGTCCGAGGCCAACAGCGATGCAACGCGATGGATGATGGCTACCGGCTACGATCCACGCGAACTCGCGAAGCTGCTATCGAGCTGGGATCAACGCCAAGATCAAGTCGCCCCCTGGATGCAGTTTGTGCCAGGGTTCGTGAAGTCACATCCCGACGCAGGCAAACGAGCTCAAGAGGTGCTGCGGTTGGCAACCAAACACCGCAATCAATTTAAATCAGCGACTTACATTGGAGTCGAGAATCTGCGCACCCGCACACCGCGTTCTGCACGCGCGTTGCCCCAGTAATCCGTGCCCCAGTAATCCGTGGCCCCTGCAATCCCATACCCTATTAGACCTCAGTCCACAGTGAGTATGCGACATCACTCGGGGCCACCTAATCCGCCTACATCCTTGCTCCCACGATTTGTTCTCTGCCAAACCATAGCGTACAGGGGAATTCAATGGGCCATTTCGTTAATGGGACGTCGACAATCGCCGTACCGGGCACGCAATTGCTGAGCAAGATCGACACAACGGACCAGTTCCGTTACGGTTGTCACTTCGCACTTGCGATAAATTTTGGCTCGCCGCGATTCGACCGTTCGCACACTGACCTCCAATTGCTTTGCGATCTGCTTGTTCGGAACTCCCTCCAACACCAACTCAAGCACCAAGAGCTCACGAGGCGAAATGTGCCGCAACAGGGCCTGCAGTCGGCAAAGCTCCGAAATCCGCGAGTCCAGTTGGCGAACACTCTCCTTGATGGAAGGAATCGCTTCGCGGATCTGCTGAACATCTAGGTCCTTGCGGAAAACCCACGACGCCCCATGCTTCATTAATCGCACTGCGGATGTTACTGAAATTTCTGAACCGGTGATTACGATCACATCCAAATTCGATTCACTGCATATTTTGATCATGGAATCGATATCAAAGCCGACCACTGACTGGTCAATCACTAATATCCGCGGCCTCACCTGCGTTTTACAGATTTCGGCCGTCGAGGATTCGCTAAAATCAACTCGAACGCCGAAATCACTGAGAGCCGATTCCCAAAGATTCCGTGCGTCAATTTCTCGGTCTAGTACCAATGCGTTCATTGTCAGTCTTGTGGGGTTTGCGGTGTGTGGTAGAAATGTTAGAGAGACGCTTACCAGATAAAAGCGGCAAGATGCCGTAGAACCCGCAGCACTATACGCCCTGAATCTTAAAAATTGTGGTGGTATATCTTGAGCTCATCTGACCCACCATTAAATATCGACCCTAGGGATAACGAACGCATCCGCTCCGATCGCTGGGTCGCCGAACTGTACGACGAGCTGCATCGGCTTGCGAGTGGCTATTTGCGCGATGAACCGGCAACTGTTTCTCTCTCACCCACCGTAATGATACACGAATTATTCCTGCGGTTGCCTAAGACAGAGGAGCTTTCTCGTACCCATTTTTTCGCCCTGGCATCCACCACGATGCGACGAGTTCTGGTCGACCAAGCTCGTTCGCGAAACCGTTTGAAGCGTGGCGGAAAATTGCTACGCCGCGAATTTGCAGAGTGGGATTTGGTGTGCATTTCAGATCCGGAACAGGTTATCGCAGTTGACGAGGCCCTCCAAGATTTGACGTTGCTCGACGCACGCCAAGCTCAAGTTGTGGAAATGAAGTTCTTCGGAGGCATGTCAGTCGAAGAAATCGCGGAGCAACTCAAACTTAGCAAACGTACGATCGAGGCAGATTGGACAATGGCCAAGGCGTGGCTTCGCCGCTGGTTTGCAGATGAAAGTTCAGCATCTTGAGTGAGAATCTTCATCAACGCTCAAAGGACATATTTGGCAAGTTGGTTGACTTGCCACGCGAAGCGCAAGCAAGAGAATTAGAACGCCTCTGCTCGAGCGACCCGCAACTCAAACGTGAAGTCGCTTCTCTGCTTGATTTTCACACTGCCCGCTCTTTGATGGCGGAGCCGCCAAAGCCAAAGATCCGGCATCGGTCGACCCTCAGCACAACTCGCTTGCACAAATCATGGCGCGAAAAAACGTTCGCTTATTTGCCTGTCCTAACGCAATTGCTGCTCTTGGCTATGGTTCTGCCCATTCTCTGGCACTTAGTATCGCTGGTTAAAAAAAACGATACCGCTCTCGTCGCGAGAGAACTAGAGTCAATGGTCGCGGAGCGAAGCTTTCAGTTACTTCAGTGGCATCGCGACTGGCAGTCGAAGATGCAGCAAATTACTGCCAAGCCGTCGCTGCAACAATTGATTTCTGATTTGATTAGCAAACCAGAAGGTGATCCGCCGAATGCGAACGGCTCGATGGAGATCCAACGATCCATCGAAGAAGCTTTGGCTGCCCCAGCCACCTTCTGCTTCTGGGATAAAAAAATGCGTCTACTTTCGCGCACACAATTTAGCTCGAATGAAAGCGAACTCCCGGGCTGGACCCCCTTTCGCTGCGCTGATCTGATGCAAGCGGCCAACGGCACAATGGTCATCCGAATGCCGACTAGCAAACAAGGTCCGCTGCCACCCCCTCTCACCACCTACGAGGCGATCGCCTTTTGCCCAGTTCGCGATAGTTCAAATGCCCTCGTCGGGACGCTAGTGATTCAATCAGCGGCCCTTACTACCAGTTTCGATTTGATGGTTTCTTCCTGGACTATTCTTGATAGCCCCAAGGTTTATGACTCCTACGTCGTGGATAGCAACGGCTATTTAGTATCCAATCTGCGGTTTGGCGAACGTTACGAAAGACTGCTCACGTTGACCGGTGCGGGTCGATCGGCGAATCCTAGTGGAAGTTCTGGTGCTCAGTCAACTGAAAAGTTGCATCGACGCGATCTGCTAATGCGTGATCCGGGGATGAACCTGCTTGATGATCCTCAAGCGGCTACGCAATCGGCGAATTGGCCACTGACGTTAGCGGTCAATAAAATTACAGAGGGTAACTCCGGTTCGAATGTGAATGGCTACCGCAATTACCTGGGACAGAAAGTTGCTGGAGCGTGGGATTATTTGCCCGATCAGCACCTGGGGGTTGTATCCGAATTGGATTACGAGGACGCTTTCAAGTTGCGCGGTGAAGTCAATTCAACTCTCTTGCTTCTGATCTCAATTATCTCGCTAGCGACACTGATCAGCATAGCCGCCTGTTGGCCCAAACGACGCACTCGCGATGTCCAGTCGGTTGGACCATACAAGATGCAAGAGATGCTTGGCGAAGGGGGCATGGGGAAAGTCTACTTGGCGGAACATTCCCTCCTATGTCGTCCGACCGCAATCAAAATTCTATCCGCTGAGAATGCAGACTTAAGTGTACTGATGCGATTCGAACGCGAAGTTCAATTGGCCAGTCAACTTACCCATCCCAACACGATTTCGATTTACGACTTCGGACGCAATGAAGCGGGACTGTTTTACTATGCAATGGAGTACATCGACGGCGGGCACCTAGGGCAGCTTGTCGAGTTCGATGGCCCGCTGCCACCGGGGCGCTGCGTCTATCTGGTTCGCCAACTTTGTTTTGCTCTCCGCGAAGCACACTTGGCCGGCGTAGTGCATCGCGATATCAAGCCACAGAACGTCATGCTGTGCGATCGCGGCGGCGAACCCGACTTCATCAAATTGGTTGATTATGGATTGGTGAAAGCCTTCGCTCCCGGCGTGTCCGATAGCACTTCGCAAACCAATTTCATTATCGGCACTCCGCGATTCATGGCTCCCGAACGTCTGCAGTCGCCATGGCTAGCCGACCCACGCGTCGATATCTATTCCATCGGCGGCTTAATCTACTATATGCTCACCGCGGACCTGCCTCCGTTGGTAACACCCACGGTCGCCGACGAGCCCGCTGACGTGGGCGTCGAGACATTGAACTTGCATAACATTGCTGATTCATTTTCGCGATTGCTTGATCAATGCATGTCCTACGATTCGTCTTCACGCCCCTCCAGCATCGCCTCACTGCTTATCGAACTCGATCGCCTGTCGATCGAATTTCCGTGGACTCGCGAGGATTCTGAAAAGTGGTGGAAGCGACGCGGCGCAAAGTTTAAACAGTTTCTCGCGACGAAACGTAAAAATGTAAACGGAAACATTTAAGCCACCGAAGCCGCTGGTTGCTGCCTTCCCGCCTTACATTACACATCAATCTCGCGAGCGTCCTCCGCGCGATCCATGATGAACCTAAATCGAGCCGATGCGTCGCGTCCCATCAGATCCGCCATAACGCGGTCGGTCTCCAATTGATCATCAATCTCCACTTTCAGTAGCCGCCGAGTCGCTGGGTTCAACGTCGTCTCCCAAAGCGTCTTGGGCATCATCTCGCCCAGCCCCTTAAAGCGCGTGATGTCAGGCTTGGAACGCTTGTCCGCCTTGCTCAGTATCACATCCCGCGCGGCTTCGTCGGGCGCCCAGAAAGTCTCTTTACCAATATCGATGCGATACAGGGGCGGAACTGCGATGAAGACTTTTCCATCGGCGATCAACGGCCGCATGTGTCGATAGAAAAAGGTCAGCAGCAACGTGGTAATGTGATGACCATCGGAATCCGCATCAGCGAGCAGGATAACTCGGTCATAACGAATGCGTGCAACATCAAGATCTTTGCCAATCCCACAGCCCAGGGCGGTGACCAAGTCGAGGATTTCTTTGTTCTCTAGAACTTTCGAAAGCGCAACCGATTCCGTGTTCAGGACCTTTCCACGTAGCGGCAAGATCGCTTGATGATTGCGATCGCGCCCCTGCTTGGCACTCCCACCTGCAGAGTCACCTTCGACAATGAACAGCTCCGAATTGCCTCGCCCTCCCGCCAAACAATCGCTCAACTTACCCGGCAACATCGTCCGTGAGGTGCTCGTTTTGCGAGAGATTGATTCCGACGCAGCCCGCGAAGCGGCTCGAGCTCGAGCGGCAGCAATGATGCGCGCTACAATCGTTTCAGCCACCGTCCGATTGTTGTTCAGCCATTGTTCGAGCGTCGCGCGAATCGCGTTGTCAGTAGCGGCTTGCATTTCGGGATTGTTCAAGCGATCTTTGGTTTGCCCCTGGAACTGCGGATCGCCTACGAATACCGAGAGAATCGCGACCACACCTTCGCGGATATCTTCGTGACCGACTTTAATTCCACGCGGAATTAAATTGTGAGTTTCAAAAAAATTGCGAACGGCTTTGGCCATGCCACTCCGGAAACCGTTTTCATGCGTCCCACCACTGCCCGTCGGAATTCCATTGACGTACGAGCGCACATGCTCGTCCGTTGACTCGGTCCACTGCAGAGCCACTTCGATACGTTCATCCCCCTCTTTACGAACGGTGAACGGTACGTCATGAGTTGGCCGCGCCGCGCGTTGCTGAATGACTTTCCCTAAGTAATCGACGATTCCGTTTTCATGAACGAACGTCTCTTTCTTGTCGTTCTGCTCATCGTGGAAGAGAACTTTGACTCCGCGATGCAAGTAGCTGGTGATCTCCAAGCGCTGTCGAATCGTGTCCGCATCGAAGTCGGTCTTTGGGAAGATTGTTGGGTCAGGAGTGAAGGTGATCGTGGTCCCTGTCCCACGGAACGCACCAGCCGCTTTTTGCAGCTTGGTGATCGGTTTGCCTTGCGAAAACTCCATCTTGTACTGAGCGCCGTCGCGCCGCACCAATGCCACCAGATGCTTGGACAAAGCATTAACGGCCGATGCCCCGACACCGTGCAGACCACCTGAGGTCTTATAGTTCTTACCTTCAAACTTACCGCCGGCATGCAGAATCGTCAGCACCATTTCCAGCGCGCTCTTGCCCGTCTTCGCATGTTTGTCGACTGGGATGCCTCGACCATTGTCGGCGACGGAAACCGTGCGACCATCTTTGTGAAGTGTGACCACAATTTCTGTCGCGTGCCCGTTCATGGCTTCATCGACCGAGTTGTCGAGAATCTCCCAGACCAAGTGATGCAAGCCGGCAACGCCCACGCTACCGATGTACATGCCAGGACGTTTGCGAACGGGTTCGAGGCCTTCAAGCGCGACAATGTCGGCTGCGCTGTAGGAATTCGTTGCTGTGCTCATGATTCCCTATTTATCCGGTAAATTGTCTTGTCCGGTAAATTGTCCGGTAAGCTTTTAAAGACGCTGGTCGCTACGGTTCTGGATTTTTAATTTACGCAACTAAGTGCATGGATCGCTTCGCAAGCACTTCGCTGAATCACTTTTCGGGGAGTGGCTCGGGAGCGATGACTGGATCGTTGACAACCGACGAGATCTTGCCATTCTTCTGAACTTCGATACCGCGACCGCCCCGCGAAGTGACTCGGTACTTGGCTGTCGAAATGGTTTTCTGTGCCCCTCGATTTGTTTCGACGACCAACAAATCGCGATCCGCTGAAGAGGCTTTGAAACCGAGCAACTTATCGGTCTTCGCCAGCTTGATCAGCATGACACCTTTACCAGCCCCCGACAGATAGTTCACTTCGACAGCGGGACACACCATCGCTCGGCACTCAGCGGAAATGGCCAAGATTGTTTCGCTGCCATCGATCGCTTTCACCGCAATCACTTCATGGTCTGGTGCCACGCGCGCGAAACGCCGGCCACTTCGCGTAGAGGGTTCCACGAATTGATCCAAACCAAACCGTAAGGCAAAACCGTTGCTGGTGGCTGCAAATCCATGAATGGGCGGGCACAAATCTGGTTTCTTAGGGTTCAGCGCGATGTTGCCGATCGCACGTGGGTCTAGCGAGATGGCCGCCACAATTCGCTCGCCATCCTTCAGTTTGAACAACTTTTGTATCGGCTCGCCGTAGCCGGTGGATGGCGGAATATCAATGAAGCGGGCGGTGTAGCAAACGCCAAACGACGAGAAGAAGGCCAACGTGGCTCGTGTCGAACCAGCCACACAAGCCAACGCGCCATCCCCTTCGCGCAGCCGACTTTTGCCTGGATCAGCAATCTGCTTTTGACGCTTCACCCAACCATCCGTCGACAACAGCACGTGGCAATCTTCCGCAACAATGAAGTCCTCTTCGGAATACTCAGGCTCTTCATCGACAGTCAAAATCTGCGTGCGTCGAGCTCCCTCTTTGCTCTTACCATAAGTGGTGATCAACCCTTCGATCTCAGCTCGAACAATTTTCCAGCGGCCCGAAGTCAATGTGTTTTCAGTGCTTTCTTTCAGCAGTTTCTGAATTTGTGCAGCCCGCTTTTTCTTATCGTCGAGCTCTTCCTGAATGAGGTTGATTTCAAGTCGCGCTAAACGGTAGAGCTTGAGCTCCAAGATCGCATCGGTCTGCTCTTCATCCAGCCCACCCTTCGCAGCAGGGAATCGCTTCATGATCTTTTCGGCTGCATCCGCTTTTCCTTCCGACTTGCGAATGATGCGAATGATCTCATCGAGCGCATCGAAGACAATCATGAAGCCTTCGAGGATGTGCATGCGACGCAGCAGATTATCAAGTTCCTGTTGCAACCGATTCGTGACTACTTGCAAGCGGAAGTGAAGGAAGTGCCATAAAACCTCCTTCAACCCCAAGCGTTGCGGGGCGCCGACTTCTGGGTTTTCTGTTGGCACCAAGCACGTAATGTTCACCGCGAAATTGGTCTGCAGCGGAGTGTTTTTGTAAAGATAGGCCAGTACCTTGGCTTCATCAGCGTCCTTGCGAAGATGCAAATCGACCCGGATATCTTCCGTCGAAACATCGCGAACATCTTCAATCAATGGCATCTTCCCGCTGACCACAATCTCCGCGATTCGTTCCACTAAAACGGCTTTGTTGACACCGTAGGGAATCTCGGTGATGTGCAACAGCTTGCCCGCTTTGGACTCTTCGCCGGTCTTGGTCGTGCCGCGAACTTTGAGTGAGCCTTGGCCGGTGCGGTAAATTTCGCGCAGCTCTTCCTTGGTGTTGATCACTTGACCACCGGTTGGGAAATCGGGGCCTTGCACCGCGTCGTTGGCTACCAATTGATAATCTTTGACCTCGGGATCGTTCAGCAACTTGATCAGCGCGCGGCAGACTTCTCCCAAGTTATGCGGAGGAATGTTGGTCGCCATTCCAACCGCGATACCAGTCGCTCCATTGACCAGCAGGTTAGGCACGCGCGTCGGCAGCACCACCGGCTCGCGATGACTGCCATCGTAATTGGGTTTGAACGGAACGATATTTGCGCCCAGGTCGGTGAGCACCTCGCTGGCCAGGGCCGACATTCGGCACTCGGTGTAACGCATCGCAGCCGCATTGTCGCCGTCGATCGAACCGAAGTTTCCGCTCCCATCAATCAAGGGCATGCGCAACGAAAAGGGCTGAGCCATGCGGACGAGCGCGTCGTAAATCGCCATGTCGCCGTGCGGGTGATACTTACCCATCACATCACCGACGACCGATGCGCATTTTCGGTGCTTGGCGTTGAAGTTCAGCCCTTGCTGATCCATCGCGTAGAGAATTCGGCGCTGAACCGGCTTGAGCCCATCGCGGACATCGGGCAACGCACGGCTGGTGATAACCGACAGCGAGTAGTTCAAATAGCGGTCCTGAGCCGCTTCGCTGAGCGAGACCGGTTCGATCGGATTGGCAGGAAGATCACTGCCACTGTTATCGTTGGGCGAACGGCGCTTTGCCACTACGGAACTCCTCCTTGTTTCACATCCAGACGCCGCACCACCGCGACTGAGCGGATTAGCTATTCGTCAACTTCGACATTCCGGCACGAATTTCACAAATCGTAATATCGAGTCGGCTCAGTTAACTGTGCCGAAAATACTGGTGAAAAGCACGATTTCCAATTTGGCATTCCGGTGGCTGATAGCTTTCCCGCGATCCTGCATTCAGTCAAGGCCGGCTAGATAGAGAGTTTGTCCGGCCTACTGCACATGATAAACCTACCTAATGGCGTACTAGCAAATCGAATTCAGCGGGAAATGGTACCAAAACGCCGCCGACCAGTTGAAACGGTCTTCTCAGTTGTGAGGCTCGGCGAAGCTATACCAGCGCCTAAAGATAGTATTGCGTGGCAAGGGGTGCATTTCCGATGGGACGCTGGGGGATAAATTGCCGGATTTATCAAGCTAAGCTTGGAAGCAAGCACCCGAGAGTTTTGCTGGCTGTTTCTCGGTCTGGCGATTTTGACACAGTTCCAACGCCGTGCGCCTCTGCACAGCCACTGGAGCTCGCAGTTTTGGATTGTCAGCCAAGTCTCTGAGTAGACCCAAGGAAGGGAGCACTTTAAATGCGTTTTGGAACTAAGCTACTAAAAGCGTCTGCACTCGCGATCGTCGGCCTTGTTGGCGGCGTGCAGTTTGCAGGAACCGCTCAAGCTCAAGATGGATTATTCGCTAATCAATACACACAAGGTTATGCGAACCAGACGAACGCTGTGATGTACATCGCTCCAGTGCCTGTACCACCACACGTTGGTCACACTTATTACACGTACCAACCACTTTATCCACACGAAATGATGTACCTGCACAGCGAACGCTACCACAGCTACTACGATCAAGGTCGTGGTCTAAATCGCACTGGCGCACATTACTATGTTCCACCAGTTCGCACTGGGGTTCATCGGCTGTGGAATGGCCTGTCACTACCTCGCTAACTATTGCAACAACCGGCATCCGACTGGCCGAGAGTGAGATAGGGAGCGACGAATTTTTCAAAAGGAACCGATATGAAGAACATGATTCTCGCCGCTGCCGTTTGTATTCTCGGTTTATCGCTACAGAGCGATGCCAAGGCTCAGTATCGATCAGCGGTCATCGCCCGTCCTGTCGAGGCACTCTTTAATCAAGGCCTCGCTACTCGCGGCAACGCCTGGGCGCAGCAACATGCCAATCAAACCCCATGGCACGGACAGTATTACTACTTGCCATATGGTGCTCCCACCGCACTGGTCGTTCCACCTAACTCGATGATGCAGCAAAATTACTCTTGGGGAGTCAGTCAAAACACGATGACTCCGATTTACCATCAGTACGGACCGTCGCCAACACAAGCTGGCGGCGGAGCTTTCCTGGGTACGCCACCCTGGCCCAGCCACACACGGCAGTTTGGCGTGTATCCAGTCCGCGCCCCTTGGTAACGCAAGCTTCTAAGCGGCATCGCTGCCTGCGATTTTCGCGGTCCATGCTTCGCATCGAGGCTTCACATTATAAAAAAGCATCAGGTTTTGATCTGGTGCTTTTTTCGTTTTCATGGCTGATTGGTTTTCATGGGTGATTAGTGGGGACTTGGAACTGACTTACAAACGGGTAAACAGAAATCTCCGCACCCCTGATCGCTGGATTTTGGATGATAGTTGATTCCTACCCGCCGCATTCAGCAGTGGCTTCGTGCTTGACCAAGAACTGAAAGAAGCTCGCACAGTTTCAATTTTGAGCATGCTATGCAACGGCAAAGGACAAGCTCAATACCTGCCCCATCTAAACCGCCTCTTCGAGCCGCCGATAGATCCAATGCTCCGGGCGAGTGATCTACGGTCGAATGCTTTACCTTCGAATGCTTTACCGTCGAATGTTGAGCAGCTCATCGAACAACTGCTGCGTGGCAGTGATGACTCGCGCGTTGCTTCGATACATGGTCGAGGCGAGTACCAAGTCAACTAAGTCACCGCCGACGTCAGTGTTCGACAGCTCCAAAGCACCGGCAGCCACAGTGCCAATACCATTTTCGCCAGGCCCACCGAGCACAGGCAGGCCGGTGTTGATCCCCTGAGCGTACATGTTCTGACCGCGTTGCTCGAGTCCTTCAGGGTTGCTGAAGCGGGCCAGACGCAGTTGACCGAGATTCCGCGCGATCCCGTTGCTAAACACACCGCGAATCGCACCATCTTCCCCAATCACATAGCTGGTGAGCTTACCTGGTGGCGAACCGTCTTGACGAGCGGCGGCCAGCGTGGACTTGGTGGCTGCGAGACCAGACAACGAACTAAAGTCGATATCGAACTCGAGCGGTGAAACGCTTGGCAAGCCCAATCGATCGACTGCAACCGTGGTGTTTGATGCGGTCACATAGTTGCCGTTGCCATCGAAGGTCAGCAACCCGCTCCCGACAGCAATGCCCGCTCCGTTGCGAGTCGAATTGTCGGCTGAGTCGGCAAACCATCGATAAATCGTGGCTGTATCGGAGCGGCTTTCCAGGACTGCTGTCACACGCATCCGAATCGGCAAACCGAGCGAGTCATAAGCGACGAAGTCCGCAACCGCGCTTTGGCCTACGGCTTTCTGCGCGGAACCGAATGCTAAGTTTGGTGTCGAAACCACTCCGTTCGCGTCCGTGATTCGGAAACTGGTCAAATCAACGTCGACCGCATTATCGACACCGTTGTTGGAAACGAACCGTAATTGACCATTGCGAATGTAAGCCCCTGGAAGGATGGTGCCTGTTTCGCCCGAGATCGTATTGATCGAACTGGGGATGGGATTTTGCGAATCCGTTCCCAACGTCTGAATTCCTAACGCATTCTCCATAAAGTCAGAAAGTTGTTGCACAGTGGTCGTACTGGTAATCTGAAACTCTTTGGCTTCCAGACTACGGCCACCCTTTCGCGCCTTGAAAGACAATGTTCCCTCAGTGAAAACATTTTCATAGTCAAACCCATCTCGCTTAACGACGTTCAACAGCAACGTGTTACTGTCAATCTGCGGACCGTCCAGACCCAGCGCTTTGTTCCCGACAGTGGCCAGATTACTAATCTGAGCGTCACTCTTCATGTCGGTATAGTCTTGGCCCGGAGAGATCGTATCGACAAGGTAGAATGAATTTTGATCGGTGGCAGTATTGCGATAGATTCGAACGCTATCGTAGGCGGGAAATCCTCCGCCCGGTGGCGGCGTAGGGGGCGCTGGAAAACCAGACAATAGAACTCGACCATTCACAATATTGGTTGGCCCTAGTGCTGCCGAAGGACGAGTCTCAGGATCCCCGGCGCGAAAATAGGTGACCATGTAGCTGTAGTTGCCATTGAGCACGCTGGTGTCCAAAGCTTGCGTCGATAACGCGGTCCCGCCAGTGTCGGTATAGGATCCACCTGTGGGCACGGTTGCAAGCCGGAAGTGTTGAGTGCCACCCGGCGCAGTGCGGTAAATGGCGATTTGGCTGTAGTCGGTGGACGTTGGCAAGTTGTTCAAAGTGATCGTGTTATCTGCCAAACCGTTGCCCGCGGGGATGGTCACGTTGATCGCAGTGCTAGCTGGACTCTCCTTGCCCGAAGAATCAACGAAGACAATACGATAGCCGTACACATCGCCCTCAGTGAGGCTGCCGCCCCCCTGGTTGTGACCGATGGTTACGCCAGTCACAAGAGGCGTCCCTGCAGCCTTGACGTCGATCCCCGAAGAGTCCGGACG
>JANPLP010000327.1:0-8842 GCA_031426595.1 Planctomycetia bacterium
AAACCCTGTTCTGAGTAAACCCTGTTCTGAGTAAACCCTGTTCTGAGTAAACCCTGTTCTGAGTAAACCCTGTTCTGAGTAAGCCCATCGACGGTGTGCACTAGGGCACCGCGCCGGGCTACGAATACTGAACTTCAGCAACTTTGAAAAGCGTTTCGACTTTCTGAAATCCGTATCGCTCGTAGAGCCGGATCGCAGCGGTGTTCTGAGCCGTGACTTCTAAGTTAGCAAACATGCAACCCGCCGCACGAAAACCGCGGAGCGAATGGAGCAGCAACGCTTTCCCTACCCCCATGTTGCGGCACAGCGGATGGACTCCCAGATTTTGAATTGCCCCCTCCCGCGCCGATGTCTGCAAGCCCTGCACTGTCCCGCAAGCTTGCACGTCCTCGCTGAACTCATTTTGCCGGACCGCCAACCAAGTTGCCTCGGAGACAAAATTCGACCGATTTGCGATTTCGCGCATCAGGTGCTTGCAACCCTCTTTTTCACCTAAACAAGGAAAAACATGCGTGTCGATTTCATGAGCAAAACTGACAAACTTTACCGCTGCATGATGATTGACCAGCGAAGGCGACCAAGGCAACAGTGCAAAACCTTCGGGAACTGGAATGGAGTCTAGCGAGAGCTGGTCAAGTCGCAGCTCCATCCGATAGCGTTTAAAGTAAGTTAGGCTCATAAGATTAGCTCCGATGCTGAAATCTACACGCCATCAACTGCACCGTCAAACTTTCACCAACGGTTCTCGATTCACTTCACCAGTAATTGCGAGTTAGGCTCCGCTGCAACCTGCTGTTCACTTTGGAAACTTAAGATCACCCGAGAGCCTAACATCTGCGAAGTCTATCTCTGCTGGCGCATGGCTTCATAAAGTGTTACCGCTGCGCTAATTGAGACGTTCAGGCTGTCTGTAGCGTCATGCATCGGAATGTGGATCGATTTGCATCGAGGCTCAGCCCAAAATTCGCCTAAACCATCGGCTTCATTCCCCAGTACAATCGCGGCCCCCCCTCGAAAATCTGCTTCCCAGAATGGGACTGCTCCATCCACCCGCGCGCAAAACAATGGCACTCTCGCCCGCTCACACACGGTGACCACCTCGGTCGGCGTGGCAACCGCCAGCGGCACACTAAACAGGCACCCGCGGCTCGCTCGAATTGTATTGGGGTTGAATACATCGCAGATGGGATTCGTTAGCAACACAGCGGCCACCCCCGTTGCAGTTGCCGTCCTTAAACAAGCCCCCAAGTTCCCCGGCTTTTCAATCCGATCGAGAACCAGAATCAGCGAGTTGGATTTCAATTTGAGCAACTGCACATCGAGCGACGGCGTTTTTGCGACAGCAACCAACCCTGAGTCTCGATCACCATAAGCCAGTTTTCGCATCACGGCGCTCGAAACCGGCTGCAACTGATCGCTTTCAAATCGCCCCAACAGGCTTTCAAATGCATCCGCACCTTCGACCGGAAAATACAAGCTATCCATCGCGTATCCGGCCTCCAAGGCCCGCCTTATCTCAGTCTCGCCATCGATAATGAAGTATCCGGATTCGCGGCGCGTACTTGCATCCCGCAACTTCGCAACCTGTTTGATCTGTTGATTTTGAGCACTGTGAATCAGGGGCTTCATAGGATCGTGACATTTTTTGCGAGTGATCAAGCCTTGTGAGCCAGGGCGGTAAGGTTTACCTAATCAAACCAACACGAACTTCGTGTCGCTACTCATTTTTACTTTCCAGACTTGTCGTTTTGAAACCCATATTCGTGAATCGATAGGTTAAAAGGACGTTTTAACACCTCGAGCCCTGGCTTAATCGGAACCTCAGCATGCTTGATGAAGATCGAGATATCAATCCGTATCTACAACAAGAAGTGCTTTCCGCCTCACCCATTCGCTTGCGCTGGATGCTTATCACCCGCGCAAAGGAACTATGCGAGGGAGTTGAATCGCTTTGGAATGATGGTCAAACAAACCTCGGCGACCAGTGGGCGCTACGCATTCGAGAGATTCTCGGTGAACTGCTGGCTGGCGTTTCTGACGGCAATCCGGCAAGTCAGAAAGTGGCCGACTTCTACACATTTCTGCTCGCGAAGCTAGCCACCGTCCAACAGTCTCGCGACATCGAATTGCTTCGAACACTTCACGATCTTCTGGCTTATGAAGCCGACACTTGGCAGTTGCTCCTTGACAAGTCACCAAACGAGAACGCCGTGGAAATGCCCGCTGCAAAGCCCACGTACGCGCCGCCCTTGCATTCGCACCTCCCGGCTCCGATCAGCAACAGCTACGACGATTTAGGTGACTTTTCAGCGGGTAGTTCGTTCAGCCTCGATGTCTGAGGCTCGTTCGCGCTAGCAGCGATTTTGGTAAACTGTCAATCTCAGCCATACCGCCGTTGCAAGCTTCACTCGAGTGGATTCCATGTGTGCCAAGGCAATCACCGCTTGTCGCAAACCTACACTACACGCAACCGGCATCGCCTTGCCGCTGATGTAGAGTCAGGTGGAATGTGACCGAAATCGCAATTGAAGCTCAGAAGCTCTCCAAAATTTATCGCTCCGTCGGTGCGCTTGTCGAATGCGATCTAGCCATCCCCACAGGTAAGATTTTCGGGTTGCTCGGCCCCAACGGCGCAGGAAAAACCACGCTGCTCCGAACCGTGCTGGGTTTCTTGAAGCCGACCAGTGGCAAGGCGACGCTGCGAGGATTCGACTGTGAAACGCAAAGCGTCCAGGTGCGCCAGCAAGTTTCTTACCTGCCTGGCGAAGCCCGTTTGTATCGTGCCATGCGAGGCCAAGCTGTACTCGAGCTCTTCAGCGGACTCCAGTATCACGGTTCGCTCGAACAATCTCTCGCGACCGCTAAAAGACTCGAATTGGATCTGACGCGACGGGTTATGTTCATGTCAACGGGTATGCGTCAAAAACTGGCCATCGCTATCGTGCTCGGCTCCCGAGCTCCAGTGGTGATTCTCGACGAACCCACCGCCAACTTAGATCCGACCGTCCGCAGCGAAGTGGTAGCGCTCATTCGCGAATCTCGCTGCGATGAACGAACGCTCGTTCTCTCCTCCCACATCTTTAGTGACATTGAAGGCGCCTGCGACGAAGTAGCCATTCTCAAGCAGGGTCGGGTTGTGTGCACTGCGGACTTACACGAGTTAAAGCAACTTCACATTGTCCGCGCTTCAACGAGCAACCCGAACAATTTGCGAACGCAAGATTTGCAGTCACTGAAATTCGTCGAGCATTTTCGTGTTACTGGCCAGCAGGTTGAATTGCAGCTAAGCGGCTCGCCCAACCAGTGGCTCCAGTGGCTTTCAAATGCCGGCCTGCACGATATTGCTATCGATCATTCCGGTGTTCAAGCTCTCTACGAACGATTTCATCCCCCGACGGCCGCACAATTGTCATCGTTTATAAGTCAACCGTCCGCATGATCCGCTTGCTACTCAAAAAGTACATTAACGAATCGATGCTGTTGTGGCTGGCCTGTGCGGTTATGCTGGTGATGTTCTCCTGGGTACGTGTATGGATCGTATGCCAGTTCGAGTTGCAGCGTTTTGAAAGTTTTCTTGATCAGCTAAAGCCCTTCGAAAAGTTCTCTCCAGTACCGCTCGCACAACTGCTTACTTACGCCGGCAGCTTGGCGATGACTTTTGACGAACCAGTGCTCATTCTGTGCATCTTGGTGTGGTCGATATCACGCGGTTCAGACGTTGTCAGTGGTGAGATCAATCGAGGAACCTTAGAGCTGCTACTATCTCTGCCGATTAGTCGAGTGCGCTTAATGGCGCTCCATGGCACGGTATGCGTGGCGGGGTTGGTGGGTTTATGTGCTTGCGTTTGGCTAGGCCTCTTCTTAGGCATCCAAACCAACTCAGTCAAAGAGACCATAACGCCCAAAATTGAGTTGTCGATTCCTTATCTTCCCGTCAAGATCCCAGTTCAGACAGGACAGTCAGAAACGATCACGGTACCGCTGCGCGACCGCGTCAACCCAGCACTGTTCCTTCCACCCGTTGTCAATCTCTTCGGCTTCGGCTTCGTCGTACTGTCGTTCAGCGTCCTCTGCAGCTCACTTGATCGCTTTCGCTGGCGTACGATCGGCATCGTCATTAGCACCTACGTTGTTCAGTTGCTCCTGTTCTTGCTTAGCAAATCAGCGGAAGCGACTGCATTTTGCGCAGGGCTGACATTCTTCAGTTGCTACCAACCGGATGCGATTGTGCAACTGCAGCGAGTTGAAAGCGGATCGGCTTGGGCGCTCCACAGTGCCGCGGACATTCTGCCGCTCGATCTCGGTCCGCTCGGCATCACCTGCGTGCTTCTCACGCTTGGCTCTGCCTTTTATTCGATCGCCTTTTATGTGTTCAGTCGCCGCGACCTTCCCGCTCCGCTCTAATTCACAGGCGACTTAAGAATCGAGCAAGCAGAGCGCAGCCATCCGCTGATCGCCTCAGCTTTCGCGATTCAACTGAATGGTGCGCGTAATCGTCTTTCCCATGAACACTGAAGAAGCCTGATAACCGTTCGAATCCAAAGGGACTGAGATCGTGATCGAAACGGTCGGGGTATTCTCTCCCATAATCGCAGGCGAAACCGTTACTGTAGATGTGCGAATGCGACCGATATCCAAGACCGCCTGTGCAGCCAACCGGCATTGATCCGCGTTCGCCCCGGGCATGATTCCTCGGCGAGCGGCTTGCAGCATCGCTGACTCCACTGTGTGAATCAACATGTTGGCTCGGCTGAGCTCAATTCCGCCAAACACTAAAATGAAAAACACGGGGGCACAAAGAGCGAACTCAACGGTTGCGGCACCCCTTCGAGCGTTCAACGTCTGTTTGGAACGGCAGGAGGATTGTTGGTGCATATTCAAATCCCAAGGGTTAACAGAACGGGTAGCAAGAACATAATAGGGGTAGAATCTCCGCGCGCCGCGGTTGCAAGTATGTCTTCTTTACGCAACTCGTGATGGGTCTTCGAGGTTGAGTTAGCGAATGGAAATCGCTTGCACAGTAATGGTGCTCGCGACCGTCGGGATGAACCGACCAATCCTCAAGTTGCTTGCTGATAACGCAGCAACATGAACCCGGACCAAATCCCCTTTTACCGTCGTTGCGAAACTTGCCCCGTTCGACTTGGTGACAGTAACGGCATAGTCCTTGATCCTGCCCCCTTCCAAAACTTGGATTATGTGATTGCGGATGGAAGTCTCTGTACTACCCGATCTACTGACCTCTAGAGTCCCTGAATAACTGGCTGTCGCCAGCGTATTGCGAAGGAAGATCAGGTCACACGCTTCAATTGTGGCACCGACTAGAAACGCCATCAACGGTAAACAAATTGCGAGCTCGACTAAGGCGGCCCCAGAACGAAAACGAGGACGTACTTTTCGATTTATTCTGGAACGCTTCATGACGTGGGGCTACGACTAAGGTTCGGCTGGGTGCTCACCAAATCTCGGGCTGAGGGTAAGTCACATCTAAAGCCTACGTCACGGATTCTAGAGGGGGGAATTAAAATGCTCAGTTCCGGCAAGTTTATGGCATGGATTCGCCGTCCACGGGCTGCTACCACTCGCGTTTTTGAGTTGTCGTCTTCATCTATGGCGATGTATGGGGAAGGTGTTGCTGCCGGATGGTTCGCGCTTAGCGTGTTTGCTACGGCCAGGCTTTCAATATCTCAGACACAGCCGGAAAAGTCGGAACTTTAGCGCAGATCGTCCTCTAGTATCGCTCGATACAGTCGATGCTAATTGGGGGCTGCTTCTCCACTATAATGGCACTGCCTAAACAACAATGAGAATCCGCATGCATGACCGCGCTCTAGCTGAAACGCTTTTACCTGGCCCCGCCACCACCCGCTACTTGGTCGATTTTCATCCCAAGCAGCTCTCACATCACTTCACGGATGTGCTGATTATCGGAGGCGGTTTAGCCGGTTTAAGAGCCGCGAATGCGATCGACCCTGGCCTTCGTGCAGTGGTCGTAACGAAAGATAAACTTCAAGAAAGCAACAGTAACTACGCGCAAGGTGGCATTGCCAGCGTCTGGGATCCCGAGGATCGCTTCGAAGACCACGTGCAAGATACTTTGACTGCCGGGGGATCGCTCTGCGATAAATCCGTTGTCGATCTAGTCGTACATGAAGCACCTCAACGAGTCGCTGAACTCATTGAATGGGGCACTCAGTTCGATCGCCGCGAAGGCCAAATCATGCTCGGCCGCGAAGGTGGCCACAGCCATCAAAGGATCATTCATGCCCTGGGCGATGCCACTGGCCGTGAAGTCATGCGAGCCGTTATCGAACGCACTCGCAACTGCGATAACGTGAAGATTTGGGAGAGCACATTTACGATTGATCTGCTTACCCACGAAGGCCGTTGCCATGGCGCTATTGTTTCAACTAACGGTCAGCCACCTCTATTATTGTGGGCAAAACAAACAATCCTTTGCACCGGAGGCTGTGGTCAAGTCTATCGAGAATCCACCAACCCACGCGTTGCTACCGGGGACGGCCATGCGCTCGCCTTTCGCGCAGGCGCCAGGTTGCGAGACATGGAGTTCATGCAGTTTCACCCGACAGTTCTTTACATCGCCGGGAGCTCTCGAATCCTCGTGACCGAAGCTGTACGTGGTGCGGGAGCCTACTTGATCGATTGCAATGGCGAACGATTCATGGATAAATACGACGCGCGATTGGAACTAGCGCCTCGCGATATCGTCAGCCAAGCCATCGTTGCCCAGATGGAAAAAACTCAGCATGCGTGCGTTTACTTGTCACTGCGTCATTTGAATCCGCATCAAGTCATCGAAGAATTCCCCACCTTCACGGCCGCATGCACCAAGTTTGGACTCGACGCCACCCGCGATCCTATTCCTGTCCGCCCAGGAGCGCATTACATGATTGGCGGAGTCGAAATCGATCACGACGGACGTACCAATATTCCAGGTTTATGGGCCGCTGGCGAAGTCACCAGCTCCGGTCTGCATGGCGCCAACCGCTTGGCTTCTAACAGCCTGCTCGAAGGACTCGTGTATGGAGCGCGAACCGGCGAACAAGCCAGCCTAGCTGCAAAGTACCAACCCGATGATTACTGTGTTTGGCCGATTTCCAGCCAGCAAAACAACCTTCAATCTAGCGAGCAGTTGGATGTGGCTGATATTCGCAACTCGGTTCAAAGCGTCATGTGGCGAATGGTTGGCGTGCAACGTCGCCGCGAACGACTAGAGGAAGCGCTGCATTCGATACGAGCCTACTCGCGTTACGTCCAGCTCCATCGTTTCGCTTCCGAAGAAGGATGGGAACTGCAGAACCTGCTAACCGTTTCTCACCTGATGGCAGAAGCGGCACTCGCTCGTAACGAATCTCGCGGAGTCCACCTGCGAACCGATTTTCCTAAAATCGACGAACTCGGCTGGCGTAAGCATCTGTGCTTCGAGCGCACATAGGCTGCCCCGTAACGATCAAGGCACGGAAACTCATCCTCTGCAGGACCCTCGCTTCCGGGTTTACTTCGAGCCGTCTGTACTGAAACTGCCGATTTGCATGTTTGGGTGACCATGAGATCTCGTCCGTGCAGCCTGTGCAATGGAGGCTGATCGCAACAGGCGAAAACCCCTTCTTAGCGGGTTTTTCATTTGCATGACCACGATTCGTACCCTATGGTTCGATGCCAATTCCTATCAATGCTTACCGGCAGCCCCCCATGCGCTCGTGAACTTGCTCAAGTTGCACCCATTCAGACTCGAAAACTGATGAATACCCCAGCTCCAGCTAGCCAACTCGACGCCTTGATTCAAAGAATCAATCAACTTTCGTGCGGCGGAGTGCAGTCGTTAGAACCCATACAACCGCCAATCAGCGTTCGCGAGAATCCGCAACCTGCTTCATCCGTTCCCGTCGCACCTGTTACAAGCAGTCCGTCGCCGACGGCGAGCCCATCGCCTGATCGCGATGAACCTTTCTTTCCGTCGGCCCCCAAGTCGCTTGAAGATGCCGGGTTGAGCGAGGCGTTGGTGGAAGAATTGCTGATGCGTTATCTGCTAGCGCGCGGCGAAGCGATGGGGCGCGCGATCGCTGACCAGCTTCAACTTCCATTTCGCCTGGTCGAGCCTATTCTCAATCGGCTTAAACTAGAGCAACTTACGGCTTACCGCGGCGCGAACTCCGTTAACGATTACACCCACACACTGACGGACCAAGGTCGCGACCGAGCGCGGCGCTACACGCAAGTAACTACTTATTTCGGCGCTGCTCCCGTTCGACTTGAAGACTACTGCGCGAGCGTCAAACTGCAATCCGTAGAAGTTCAGAATCCGCGCCAAGAACAATTGACCGACGCCTTCAAGGACTTGCTGATCGATAAACGGATGCTCTCGAAACTTGGGCCAGCCGTCAACAGCGGACGCGGCATGTTTCTTTACGGCTATCCCGGCAACGGTAAAACAAGTATCGCAGAACGTATCACGGCCGCCTTTGGGAAATACATCTGGATACCGCGAGCCTTGTTGATCGACGGCGAAATCATGCGTCTGTACGATCCGATGATGCATGAGGGCGCGCCGAAGCCCAAGAGCGAGGGGCTGTACGACCAATGCGAAGTCGATAAGCGCTGGGTCCGCATTCGCCGACCGACAATCGTCGCCGGTGGTGAGTTGACAATGGAAATGCTTGAAGTTCAGCGCGATCGAGAAACCAATATTAACGAAGCACCGCTGCAATTAAAAAGTAACTGCGGTGTGCTGTTGATTGACGACTTTGGCCGTCAAAAAATGCGCGTGGATGAATTGCTCAATCGATGGATTGTGCCGCTTGAGAAACGTTACGACTATCTC
>JANPLP010000328.1:0-4794 GCA_031426595.1 Planctomycetia bacterium
GTGAACTCCGTCAGCGATCACCTCTGTGCTCATCGCTGACTGCATCAAGACGAACTCCGTCATGCTCGCTTGCATCGGCACTCCAAACCGCTGGCGCAGCGAAGCCACGGAACTCATCGCGCACCAGAAGTGATCCACGTGCCGCATTCCCAAATCAAAGGCTCTCTGCATTTCGGTGAAACTGGCATTGGAATGACCGCAAGTGATCAAGCATCCCTGGCGTTTGGCAGCTTTATAGAAAGCTTCTGCACCTGGCAACTCTGCGGCACAGGTGGCAATCTTGACGATGCCAGTCGCAAAGTACCGGTTGAACTCCTCGGCCAGCGGCTCGCGTCGTCCGGATTGCGAGTGACAACCGACTTTGTCTGCAGCGAAGTAAGGTCCATACAGGTGAACACCTTCCAAGTTTATCCTCGATACCAGCCTGACTTCATGACATGCCCCAAGCATCGCGAGAATCTGGTCCGCTGAACCCGTGGTCGTGGTGGGAAAGATCGTCGTCGTGCCATGCCGCGCATGGGCCAAGCAAGCGGTTTCAATGGCAGTCACGGTGCCATCCATGAAATCCGCCCCATCGCCTCCATGCACATGGATGTCCACAAAGCCAGGCGAAATAAAGCCGCCACGCGCATCGATCACTTTGGCTGTTTTTGGAACTCGCTGACCACGCGCCACACGTACGATTCGCTCTCCCTCACACAGCACGTGCGCATCCTCAAGCAGACCTTGCTCCAGAATCACTGTACCATTCACAATCGCTAACGGATCGCTCATCGTCGCTTCACCCAGCCATCTCAGCCGTCCAGCTCACCAAGTTAATCCTGAAGAAGTTCCGGATCGGGCGTCTTCTGGTTAGTCACTTGCAGATAGTAGTCCCATAACAACATTAAACATCCGACTATAAAGTATCCCATCGTCCAGTTCATCACAGTCCAGAACTGGTCAGCTGGCAAAGTCAGCGCTTCGGGAACTCCAGGGATGGGAATTGGAATCAACAGCGGAGCACCCGGTAGCGGTGAATGGATCACCCCAAACACAGTGCACAACGCTGCTGCGAAATGGAAAACTGCGGCAGCCGCTAAGCGACGATCGATGACCATGGCTAAAGCGGAAGACCAAAAGACGCTGGTCAAGATAAAACCATTTCGCAAAATCCCGGTCGTGGTGATCGCGGGGGTTATCTTTGTTTCTGGACCAACAAAGAACATCGCTAAAAATGCGAGCGCGGGCACGCACGCCATCGCGACTGCCGGATAATGTCTCCGCGGCGTCGCTAGGAAACTTTGCGCTGAAATCTCTAGCCCCACAAACATCAGAATCGGATACACCGTAGCCTTGGGAATCAGCAAGTAGAAGTAACCAAACAGCCCCGTCGTTCCCAGCACTCCGATTCCAATTGCTGTAGCCAACGTAAACGCGGCTCGACCTCCCATCGCTTTATATGCTGGATGACCGATGTACGGAGTTGTCTGAATCACCGCGCCGCAGAAACTGGCCAGCAACGTCGCTAGCGCTTCAATCGCAATCACCGATCCAGTGGAATAGTGATCACCCACCGCCGATGCGCTCTCCGCACAATCGATGCCCCCAACGATCGTCGCTACTGCAAACGGGATTACGATCGGCAGATAATTCACCGTCTCCCCCATCGCTGATAACCATCCAAAGTTAAGCGCTTGCGCCCACTCCGTCGGCCATAAGCCATCTGCGGCATTGAATGCTGGTTCTTCGCTGGGCCCCAGCAACCCGGTGAAGTGCATGATCGCATAGATGCCCCCGGCAACAACCAATCCACCCGCGGCCCCAGGCAATTTGAAGGGCAACGGCACGCGACCTACTAGCGCCGTTAAAATGATCGCCATCGCAATTAAGCCGACCAGCGGATAATGCAAGATTTCAAGGAGCGGAAGAAAACTGATAATCACCAACGCGATCGCGGCCAGTGAACCCAACAAGCCGGCGCGCGGTATCGATCGTCGTAACCAGTCGCTGCCAAAGGAGCATATCAGTTTAAAAATACCGCTCACAAAGATGCAACAAATGCCAATCTGCCAAGCTCGCATGGCCGCTTCGGTCTCGTCCATTCCCCCGGCCCGACCGCTCGCATAAGCTGGACCGAGCACAAAGAAGATCATCCCGAAAGTGCTTGGCGTATCCAGACCCAGTGGCATCGCCGTGACCGTCGAACTGCCCGTCTTTTTAGCTAACTGCAACGCCAAGAAAAAAAAGGCCAAGTCCCCAATCAGTACTCCAATCGCAGTACCCGGTACCATGTAACGCAACGCAAAATCGATCGGAAATGCAAAGGCCTGATTCAGCAAACTGACCAGCAAAAACAAACCCGCAATGTTATCCAACATCAATCCAAAAAATGAATTGATGTCGCCCACTTGAGCCCAGCGATAACCCCGGGACGTCTGTTTATCCGGCATGCACTTCTCCCAACATGAGATTTCGAATGCTCCCCACCTGACTCCACGGGCTAGCTTGGCTCCCCCACCGGTTAGCTAGCAAAGCGTAAGAGGATACCAGATTCGCGAATGTCGGGGAGTCTGATCAGCCAGCTGCGCTACCCGTTCCGTCTGGACTTGCTTCGACTGGCTAGTTGTGGTCGATGACTCGCGAAGTTGTTGTTATGTTGGACAATCTTGGCTAAACGATCCCTAAATTATCCCGTTCCAGATATCGTCTCATGCATCCCTCGACATCTACCTCTGCGTCGCCCAGCGATTCGTCAAAGCCCCTGCACGATTTGCAAGCCGAAACGGGGCGGGCCGACCAGTCCCCCGTCCGAAAGTCATTCGCTAAGCTCACCGCTACGTTTGTCTTCTGCGCCGCCATCGCAGGCATTGTCTGCCCACTGGCGATGCGATTCGATCGCTCGCTTTCAATGTCGCTCCGTGAAATTGCTCTCCCTGGGGATTTCCAAAAGGCGATTACACTCAGCGAAACATTCGCGCACGGATTCGGTGTCTTTTTTATCCTACTCTCCGTTTTTGTAATCGCGCAGCAACGTCGTCGCGCGGTCTGGATCGCGATCTTGATAACTGCGCTGAGCGGCCTGACCGCCAACGCGCTCAAAGCTACTGTCGTTCGAGTCCGCCCGCATGCTGACGGCTTGCAAGTGATCGGTCATGGCGGAGTGCAAGCCGATTCCACGGACGCGGTGGAACGCAGTTACTGGGACGCTCGTCAGCGCAGCTTCCCTTCCGGACACTCGGCCACCGCCTGGGGACTCGCGATCGGTTTGAGCCTTGTCTTTCGTCGCGGCTGGTGGATCTTTGCCGTCCTCGCTACTCTTGCTTGCATCCAGCGGCTTGAAAGTGGTGCTCACTACCCCAGCGACGTACTCGCCGGTACTGCCATCGCATTCTTGATCGCTGCCTGCGTAATCGCTTCGCCGACAGTTCGCGCACGACTGACCGAATCCGAATCGTAGCTTGCGAAATTTGTAGCCGGCGAAGTTCACCGCCTACTAAGGAACAGGCGGTCAATAACTGTCGTAGCGGATTTCGTTAGAAATTCGATTCACAAGAGTTCTGGCGAATCTCACTGCGGCGGCGGACAGGTATTTTCCGCTCGATGCTAAGTCGTATGTGTAACGGGTTTATATGTGTAAGCGGGCTCGCTTCAAAAAAGATTGCGATCGAGCATGCGATAGTTGATCGCTTCTTGAAGGTGATGGATCTTGATCAAGTCAGCTTGCTCCATGTCAGCGATCGTTCTAGCGACTCTGAGGATCTTGTCATGCGCGCGAGCCGATAAGCCGAGTTCATTACAACTATCGCGCAGCAAATTGCTGCAGGTTCGGTCGAGCGGACAGAGTTCGCGCAACTGGCGACTCGACATTTGCGCGTTGTAAATCGACTGCGCACCAAAGCGATCCTTTTGCAGCTCACGAGCCACTTCGACACTCTCGCGCATCGTTGCGCTACTCGTGCCCGCTTGAGCCGACGATAACTCCTGAAAGGGTACCGCCGGAACTTCGATATGAATGTCGATACGATCCAGTAGCGGCCCTGAAATCCGAGCCATATAGCGCTCGATCTGAGTCGGACTGCACGAGCAATTGCGGCGAGGGTCGGTTCGAAATCCGCATGGACATGGATTAAGCGCCGCAATCAACATGAAGTTCGCTGGGAAAGTAGTGCTTCGCATCGCCCGTGAAATCGTGACGACTCGGTCTTCCAGCGGCTGGCGCATTACTTCCAGCGTGCGTCGATCGAACTCAGGCAACTCGTCGAGAAACAGCACGCCGTGATGAGCTAAACTGATTTCGCCGGGAGCTGGCGGACTGCCCCCGCCGACCAACCCCGCGTTGCTGATCGTATGATGCGGTGAACGAAATGGCCGAATCGCCATCAGTGGCTGCCCAGCCTGTAACCGCCCCAGCGAACTATAAATTCGCGTCGTCTCGATCGACTCCTCCGGTGTAAGCGTTGGTAATATCGACGGCAGCCGCTTCGCCAACATCGTCTTGCCCGACCCAGGGGGCCCCAGCATTAAAAGATTGTGCGAGCCGGCGGCGGCGATTGTCAGCGCTCGCTTAGCAACCTCTTGGCCGCGGACATCGGCGAAGTCGAGATCGTAACGACTGAACTCTGCGAACAGTTCTTGCAACTGCGACGGATGCGGTTGAATATCGATCATGCCAGTAAAGAAGCCCACCGCTTCGCTGAGCGATGAGACGGAGATCACTTCAATATCGCCGACCACTGCCGCTTCACCTGCATTCTCGCTTGGCACCAAGATCCCTTTGTAACCCGCCTCGCGCGCCGCCATCGCCATGGAAAG
>JANPLP010000329.1:0-4973 GCA_031426595.1 Planctomycetia bacterium
GAACTGTACGTTGGCAAGCGTGGTAGGCCCCCACTTCATTGGGATCAAAGATATCGCGACGATTCTGCCGGACCATAGTTTCCTCACTCCTGCATAGGGGACGATTGCGAATTCAGTTCTCCGAATGTAGCAAGTGGGTGAAGAACTTGCCATGATTCGGGAAGAAAAAATATGGATGGCCCCTTGCTTTGATGCGGGAAGAAAAAATATGGATGGCCCCTTGCTTTGCCTTGTCGAAGTTGAAAGAGAAGCTGAAACCAGCGATCGCTGAATTGGTATCCATCGGCTTCATCGAGGATCTTCCATTGGATCAGCGATACATCAAGACCGGGCATGGCGAATGGCAGATCCATTTCACGCGGCAACGCCACAAACAGCTTGTAAACGAACTGCTTAAGGGAAACAAAACCGAACGCAGCAACAATCGACTGTTGATCAAAGAGCTAACCGATCGCGGTGTTACCACGATTACTGCTCAGCAGATGGTTGAAGATACTTCGCTCGGACAAGATAGAATCCACCATAAAATCGAAATTTTGGATTGGATAAAAGCGAGAGACCCGCAGGAATACCCGAAACGTCCTGGAGGTTGGCTCGTCAAAGCCATCAAAGAGGACTGGCAACCACCCGCCGGATTTCAGACGAAACGCGAGCGCGAGGACCAAGCTGCGGCCATTGCATCGGAGTTAGCAGCAAGGGTTCACGCGAAGACACAGGCTGAATCCATCGAGCAGCAAAAATTGGCAGAGGATCGTAAGCGCGATGACGAGGAATGGCAGACTGTTCAAGCGTATTTAAACAAACTTCCGGTCGACGAACGAGAAAAGGTGATCGATGCAGCCATCAATAACAGCAGCGAATTTACGAGGGATTTCGCGAGGAAGTATCGCCAAAATCCCGCCGCTGGTTCGGGTGAGATCATGTACCAAATGGCCTTGAAAGAGCATGTTTTGCCGCTGGCAGAGATGGTTATGAATGCAAGCACAGGAACGTAGGTTATCGCCATAAATGCGACAACTGGTAATTGCGGTTACGTCGCCACCCAGAATTGACCATCAGAGGAAAGGTACTTGCGCTTCGCCGGAATCCCGAACGCGTTCCCTGCAACCGATGCGGGCCGGGCACGAAACACAAGTCTGCCGCAGATTATCCACAAAGCCATTTCGGTTATGGTGGAACGTAGTAAGGGGCTAATCTTTTTGCCAGTTGCAACGTGGAAGTTTCCGAAGATATTTGCGAAAGATTAACTGAAATATCGGGATTTCCCACCAGATTTTAGTTGACACACGATTTTACCCTCGTTCTAATTTTCTCGTCGCGACGATCGCACCTAGTACATGCTAAAAAAAGGTTCGTGAAATGCAGCACCAAGCACCAAGCACCAAGCACCAAGCAACTCCGGTTAGTTGTTCCGATAGTTGATTGCATTGCCGCGAAGAGCCCTCTTCCTTTCGGAGATTTTCTGTTTCTGAAACCCGAATTGCTGAAGAGTTTATCGGGGGTCGACATGGAAGTTGAAGGGAGAAGATATGCTCAGGTTGCCCCATTATGGGAAATAATGTTTGCGATCACACGCGTGGTTGTGTCTTTCTTACTCGGTGTTATGGCCACCTCTCATTCTAGTTTGGTTCTCGGGGGCGAGGATGACGTAGTTGTGTTTTCTATAACCAAGCAATCTGAATTTTTCGAAGTTGATCTTGGCGAACTAGAGGCGGCAACCAAGGCCGAGAGAAAGTTTGCGATCAAGGGATTGAAGAAATCAAAAGACGATCTAATAGATGTTGTGTCGTCTTGTGGATGCCTTTCGACCACAATTGCCAAAGGTTCAACAGATGAAGTTTTGCTCTTTAGTGTATCAATTGCTACCGGGGGCCAGATTGGGAAGGTAGTTAGGGAAATTCAGTTCAAAGATCATGTCTCGAGCAGGGAAATCGCTACGTTGCGAATTACATTCGAAACGTTTCAGGTAGTTGACGTAGCTCCTAGTAAAATTGACGTAACAGATATGGCAATGCCTGTTGACTTAAGCTTGAGAATTCGAGACCGACCTGGCAAAACGCATTTTGCAAAAGCACAAGTTAGTATCGTTGGAGCCGCGATTGAAGGAGCGTGGCTAACGGATGCGGGATCATTTAGATCGTCTGAAACGCCGCAAAGTGCCTTTCTGCAAATTCGTGGAGTCGACTTAAGTATCGAAGAAGTTCAGGAAGACAAATCTCTGCATCAAGTGTACGTCACCTATGAGAGAGAAGGGAATCGCACCACAACGGTTCATCAGGTGCTTCTGACGAGGAAGTTTCCTTTGAGGCTTTTGAAGTGCACAGCCTTCGATAGTGGGCGAGAAGAGGGGAAAATATCGGCTACAGTTTGGTTAGGTGGGAGCGTGGGGATTCCGTCAAGCACAACAGAAATGGACGCCAAGCTGCAAGTCTCTCTCGCTGAAAGCGAGATAATTGTAAAGGATAAATTGCTATTTCGGCGCGTGGGGGAGTCACGGTGGATCTGCAAGTGCATCTTGGACGAAGAGGATTTTCAAAAGTGCAAAGAGCAAGCTCTAAACCCGGAAGCGACAACATCAATAATTGTTGGAGAAGGACTGATTACAATCCCTATGAAATGGAATAGAGGAAAAAATGGTTTGCCTTAGTAAAGTCGCCTTTTTATGGTTGGTATTGACTCTTGCTTGTAACGCAGATGACGAAGTAGACGGGTGGTTTTGTGGATATAAAGTCGGTGAGACCTCGTGCAGTGATAGATTTGCTTTCGCAGTGGATAACTTGTTCGCTGACAGAGGTAGTTGCGCTCTGGTAGAGATAGGATCAAATTCGTTTTCCTACATTTGCAGCCCTATACCTAATATCCCCTTTAAAGAGAGAATCTTTAGTGAAAAGTTTTTTGATCAAGAGGCGATTGCCGTTCCGAGGAACCCTAGGCAAGGGCCAGGGAGTCTTTGGTACTCAGTTACTCGCAACTGTATTCAAGAGTTTCAATGCGCAACCGCTTGCCCACCCCCAAATCTAGGCGGTGTAGCGAGGTGCAAGGCGGGGAATTTGATTTCGACATCTGCGATGGTCTTCAGCGTAGAAGCTGCCGGACCTTGCCCCTAAAATTGATGTGCTCTAATGTAAAGAATGGAGAAGGCTATGGTTACTTTGATTCGTTTCGGGACTGGAATACTTCTTATTGGTTGTTTGAATGTGACAAATTGTATCGCACAGACGGGAGATGTGCCAGTACCAGGGTCGGGATTCTGTGGATACACCGCGATGATGGTAAATTGCGGTGATGCGGAGCCGGTGTTTATGCCGAAGTGTTCATCCTCCGGTGTATGTACACTTAAGTTGGAACCGGGTACGACAAACAATTTTTATATGGCCTGTGAGCCTGTACCACCGTTCGTTGCGCCGGTAGAAAAGGTTTTAAACCCGCTTTACACGGATTACGAATCGTACGCTGTCCCACCGACACCAAAACAAGGTGCTGGTAGTTATTGGGAAGATTTCACTCGGTATTGTGAAGAGGATTTTTTCTGCAAGCATGCCTGTGCCACGCCGCCTGCGGGTGGGAATTACAAATGTGTCCGGAACGATGATGCTCGGGTATTTTTCAGGTCAATTATCTTTAGTGCTGTCCGTGCGGGAACATGCCCGTGAGCTGAAAGAAGGTTCCAATGAATGCGTATCAATTGAAGTGTTCTCTAGTTTTGATTGTCCAACTATTCCTGATGGATGTCGCGCAAAGCCAGACTCCGACGGAGAGTGCGAAAGAGGAGTTTGACGGGTTTCTTGCTGACTATGTGTTAGATGAAATTGGTTTGGTGCGTTATTGTGTTCGAATGGAAGTCGTTGACAATACTGCTGTAGGTGTTGACCGCGTAGAGAATATGGAAACATCGACTGGGTATTTGGCTGTCGATAAAAAGAAAAAGTTTGCGAGGTACGACTATTCGTCTGACCGCATTGACGAGGAGGGGAAAGAAAAGTCGGTTGGTTTTCGTCATTTGAAACTGGACCAAGTTTATTATTGGGGGCAAGGGGATGAGCGTATCTATCGGCTGACGAAGGAGGACAAAAATCGGTTAGTGCACGGGTATGGAAGGATGATAAGTCCGATGTTAATGCCTCTAGGGGGTGCTTATGCAGCAAGGAATGGAAATGCGATGGAAACGGTGTTCGACGACGTCTGGATGAAACCAGACGACTCCAAAGCGGGATGGAGTGACGAGAAAACGGTGTCCGGGACAATCCAGACACATAATCCAGGCGCTATGGTTTTGACTTTCGATCGTTCGAATGGTAAGTGTGTTGAGTTTCGCAGCTATCTATTTCCTAAGGAGCGCTTCATCAGTATTCCCGGAACGGTCTTCAAGCCCTTTGTCATTACGAAATCAAAGTGGAAGGAATTTCCAGGTCTTGGCTGGCTTCCAGTGGAGACAGAAGATGTTGCCGATTACGGGCCGGCGGCGTCCCGTGAGAGATCGAGCATTACCGTAAAATTGACTTGGCTCTCCAAAGAGTTTCCGGAAACCGTGTTTGAAGTCGATGATCTAAAGCAGGTGCTAGTTAAGAAGACATCCTTGCAGAGACTATTCGAAAAGTAAGGGCAAACGATTTAGGCATTCTTTTCGTTGTGCGAGCGTTAAAGATGGTTTTTGGATGTCGGAACGCGCACGATTCAGTCAACATCGCGAATTGCGAAGAGGGGCGTCGATCATAAGTCGGGCCGGAGTGTGTTTGCAAGCTAAACTTTTGCGCAACAAAGGGCCATCCATCTTTACGACCAAGGGCCATCCATCTTTTTGACGGCTTTGCGTCGGTGAACCGCAAAGCTACCTAATCAAATCGCCTTTCGCACAATGCTCTTCCCGCATTTTCGCAATCAGCTACCGTCACATCGCAAAAGATTGCCCCACGCGATCTGGCGTGAAAATCACAGCCCGGCTCGCGCGTCGCACCCTGGGAATACAGGCAACC
>JANPLP010000330.1:0-13294 GCA_031426595.1 Planctomycetia bacterium
CTGGATCTCGATGACTTACCTCCGGAATTGATGGAGGACGGTGATCAGGGGCTAATGGTGGCGCATCTAGACAAACTGCCGGTTGCACAGCTCACTGCCAGTGGCAGCGAATCGTCGCTGCTTGGTCGTACGATGGACGAAATAGAGCGGTGGGCGATTGAAGAGACCTTAAAGATGACAGCAGGCAATCGAGAAGAGGCCGCGCGGATCTTAGCGATTGGTGCTCGCACCCTGTATCGAAAACTGGATAAGTATCGCTCCGATGACGGCGGCGTTCAAAGCGAAACCGCCAACGACGATAACGATTGAGGTTGATCTTGCGTCTCAATTCCGAGCGGCTTGAAAACAAGGCGAGTTCACACTATGCGTAGAGTCGTAAGTATTTTCTTCGTAGTTTTTGGATTGATGATCTGTGACGGATGGCTGGCTCAGGCGAGTGACAAGCCGAATGTGCTGATGATCTTGATCGACGACTTGAAACCGACGTTGGGATGTTATGGTGATGCCGTAGCTAAGACGCCCAACATCGATCGATTAGCCAACATGGGTCTGAGGTTTGATCGAGCCTATTGCAATCAAGCTGTTTGTGCTCCGTCGCGATTCACTCTGATGCTGGGTTCACACTCTACGAGTACGGGTCTGTACGGGTTGGGTAGCCAATTGCGAGCGGAGTTACCAGATGCGGTGACTTTGCCGCAGTACTTCGCCGCGCACGGCTACCGCACGGAATCGCTGGGAAAAGTTTTTCATATAGGGCATGGGAATAATGGTGATCCGCAGTCGTTTACGGTACCGCACTTTAAAGACAAAGTGGTTGAGTACTTGGAAGTGGCTAGCACCGGCGGGGAACTGACTCGAGAGGAGGCGTTGTTTTCCAACGAGCGACTTGACCAGATTCCAACGTTGCCGCGGGGCGCTGCGTTTGAATGGCCTGATGTGGACGATGAAGCGTATGCGGATGGTCGCATTGCGAGGGAGGCGGTTCAACGCTTGCGTCAAGCCAAAGTCCGCCGTGAGCGTGAGGGAACTCCCTTCTTTATGGTCGTCGGTTTTGTACGACCGCATTTACCATTCACTGCACCGAAGAAGTATTGGGACATGTATGACCCGAGTAGATTACCGCTGCCGACTGACAATGAATTGCCTGCGGGGGCACCTAAAGTGGCGGGGAAACGCGGCGGTGAAATTGAGGCTTACAAACCAGTGCCTGCAAATTCGAAGTTAGCATTCAGCGACGAACTCAAGCGGCAGCTAATTCATGGCTATTACGCGAGCACTAGTTACGCGGATGCGCAGATTGGCAAAGTGATCGAAGAATTGACTAAGTTGGGATTGAATGAAAACACGATCTTGGTCTTTTGGAGCGATCATGGATTTCATCTGGGCGATCATGGCATTTGGACGAAGCATACGAACTATGAGCAGGCAACGCGAATTCCGTTGATGATCGCCGCGCCGGGAGTGACGCGAGCTGGCACGGTTACGGAACAATTGACCGAGTCGGTTGATCTGTACCCGACGCTGGCTGAGTTGGCTGGGTTACCGGCACCGCGCGTTGCGCAGAGGATCGATGGTTTAAGTTTAGTTCCGGTTCTGCGTGATCCTGCAGCGCGTGTGCGCGAGCACGCTTTTCATGCGTATCCGAAACAAAAACTTGGACGAGCTATCCGCACAGCGCGCTACCGTTTGGTCGAGTGGAAGCAACAGGATGCAGCGGTTGAGTCGGCTGAGATTGAACTTTATGACTACCGGCTAGATCCCCTCGAGACCAAGAATCAGGCAACTGATCAGCCGGAAGTGGTGCGTCACTTGCAGTCGATTCTGGCAACTTACCCGAAAGCGAAGTAGGGGTCGTTGTCCCCGGTTAGGGCGATGCGTTTGGATGCGCGGCGAGCTTGTAGGGAAGGCGAACATGGAGCCCTGAGGTGCTGACTTAGCGGCTATTGCTGTCTGGGTCGATCTCGTAAGATAGCCTGAGGCGAAGATTTTTAGACGCTTAAATAATCGATAGGGTTCAAGCGATGATACGAGTTGGGTTGGTGGGTACTGGGTTCATGGGTTGGATTCACTATCTGGCTTACCAGAGATCATCCAGGGCCAGGTTGAAAGCATTCTGTTCGCGAGATGCGGCAAAACGAGCGGGTGACTGGACGAGTATCAAGGGGAATTTTGGTCCTCCCGGTGAGCAGATTTCGCTTGATGGACTTGAGGTCCACGAAACGCTTGACCAGATGTTAGGCGATCCTGATATTGATTTGATCGACATTTGTTTGCCGCCGCACATGCATGTGGAAGCGGCTTGTAAGGCGCTGGCCGCTGGTAAACATGTGCTGTGTGAGAAACCGCTCGGACTGACAACGGCCGAGTGTGACGAGATCATGCAGGCGGCTAAGCAAGCGCATCGGCAAGTCATGGTTGCGCAGGTCCTACCTTACATGGGTGAGTTCGAGTATGCGTATCAAGCGGCCAATGATGGTCGCTTCGGCCGGCCGCTCAGCGGTTATTTCAAACGAGTTATTTCGCCGCCGGATTGGATTCCAGATTTTTATGATCCGGCTCGAGTGGGAGGTCCTCTGATCGATCTGCATGTGCATGACATGCATTTCATTCGGCTGTTGTTTGGGATGCCACAACGTGTGACCTGCGTGGCAACGATGCGAGACGGAGTCGTTAAGTACTGTCACACGCTGATGGAGTTTCTCGATCGCAATGTGACCGTAGCCACATCAAGCGGAGTGGCTGATCAAACGGCTCGTCCATTCTGTCATGGTTTTGAATTGCAATTTGAGAAAGCCACATTGCAGTTCGAGTTGGCGGCGATGACTGACGGGGTCGAAACTATGCCATTGAAGGTGCTTCACCAAGATGGATCGGTGGAAAGGCCCACGTTGTCGGGGGGCGATGAAGTGAGTGCGTTTGTAGCGGAGATCGACGACGCGGCGAGTTCCATTGAAACAGGCACACCGCAGTTGCGTTTGGATGGTCACTTTGCTCGCGATGCGGTTCATTTATGCCAGTGCTTGCAGAAATCGGCTGAGCATCGTCACTGGGTTGAGAGTCGTTAAATGACTGACGCAGAGAGTGAAGATGCAGTTAGCAACTTTGCCAGCAGTGACGTCGAGCTGCTCAAAAAAGCCTTCCAACGCAAGGTGCGCGCGGGCGTTAAGCATCTGCGGAAACATTCAAAGGAGTTGGACCTTTGGATACTGGAAAGTGGGCCTTGTGGTTTGCAGATCGAGTGGGATCGCGAGTTGTTTGAAGCGCTGGTGCGAGCCATCGCGCATCAGCAGTTACATGGGCGAGCTGCAGCGACGATTCTCGGTCGTTTGTGTGCAGGCTTTAAATGCGAGCGATTTCCGAGCGCTAAGCAGATTCAGCGCGCACCGCTGGAAAAGCTGCGAGGGATGGGTTTTTCAAATGCGAAAGCCGTGGCGATACAAGGCCTAGCCGCGGCTGCCGCGAAAGGTGAAATTCCTCAGCGGGCGATGGCGGCCGAGATGACCGATGAGGAATTGTTCGAACGTCTGTTGCCGCTGCGCGGGGTCGGGAGATGGACAGTCGAGATGCTCTTAATCTTTACGCTTGGTCGTTTGGATGTGATGCCTGTCGATGACTTTGGAGTAAAAAGTGGCTTGCAGCAGCTCTTTGGATTGACTGCGATGCCCAAGAAATTGGAGTTTGCCGAACTGACTGATGCTTGGCGACCATACCGCTCTCTTGGTGCCTGGTACTTGTGGCGAAAGGCGGACTCGGGCAAGCCAAAATGAGAAGTTAGCCCCGCGTAAATTTGCATTCTTGGTATGCGGCGCGATACAATGAGAGCGTCCAGCTCGGATGGGCTGACCTTTTCAAAATTGTTTGGCTGAATTGAAAGCTTTATCATGTCAGCTACTTCCACCGAATTACAAAGCGACGAAGAGCTGCTTCGAGCGTTCGCGGTTGACGGAGACCGCGGCAGCTTTGAGGCTTTAGTCGATCGCTACAAAGGCGAGATCTACAACTATCTGCGTCGCTACCTGGGCGATGACGCGATGGCTGAAGACGCGTTTCAGACCACTTTTGTACGCGTGTTTCAGAAATCTGAGCAGTTTGATATATCTCGGAAATTCCGTCCTTGGCTGTATGGCATCGCCACCTACCAGGCGATCGATCTTAAGCGACGCAACAAACGGCGCTCTTTTCAAAGTTTGGACATCCAAACCACCGGCAGCGATTCGCGAGAGTCGACGCAGGCCGCCAACATTGCTGACTATCGCCAGTCGACTGTCGATCCGCTGGAGCAAGCCGAGTTGCGATCGCGAATGGAAGCGGCCATCGAGGAAGTGGGTGAGCCTGGGCGCAGTGCACTCGAACTCGTCTATTTGCAAGGTTTGCCCTACCGCGATGCTGCTGAAATATTGGACGTGCCTGTCGGGACAGTAAAAAGTCGAGTTCATGCGGCGATCCGCAAACTCACTGGGATCTGGCAGCGTAACAACTAAAGACAACTACGATTCGTGCTCCCTCGCCCACCCGTGGCATTGCGAAGTATCTTCCTAGCAGTTAGATCCTATGCCGATTTCCGACGAAGAACTCATTGCCTACTTGTTAGGAGATGCCACACCGCAGCAGCGTCTTCGCGTTGAGCTCAGTTTGGCAAAAGATGAAGATGTGCGAGCTCGGTTGAGCGAACTAAGATTTGTGCTAGGCCAACTCGATTCACTTCAGAGCAACTACCAGCCTCCTGCCGATTTGGTTGAAACCACGATGGCCAGGATTGATGAGGCGGTCCACGAGGTGGAAGCGGTTCACAGCGGCGAATCTGAGCAGCGAGTGCCAGTGACGCCTGTTAAGGATCTGTCCCAATTAGGTGACGTGCGTGTCAGTCGGGGCACATGGGATTCGACGGCTCTTGTTTTGTGCCTCACAGTGCTGCTCTGTTTGTTTCTGCCGACGGTCTTGCGAGCTCGATTCGAATCTCGCAGGATTCAATGCGCTTATCAGTTGAGTAGCTTGGGGCGTGGTTTACTTGACTTCGCAAGCCTAAACCCGCAGCGTCGTTTTCCTGAGGTTGAGTTGGAAGGACCGCGTTCTTTCTCGGGGATCTATGCGATTCGCTTGCGCGACTTGGGGCATGTAGAGACTCCGTCGCAGTTGTGGTGTCCCAGCCTTGAAGCTTGCCGGCCCGTTCGCGAACACCTGATCTCGATTCCCTCGTTGGCACAGTTGGATACATTCACGGGTCCCCAGTTGGAATTGTGCCGCAACGATGCGGGAGGTGACTTTGCTTATCCGCTCGGAGTGCTAGAGGACAATGTGATTGTGGCGCCACGGTGTGAGGGCCGAACGCATTTTCCAATTTTGACAGACGCTCCTACACGGCAAGCCGGTAAGAATAGTCTGTTGGCTCACGATGGCCGCGGTCTGAATTTTTTCTTTGAAGATGGACATGTCGAATTCATCTCCGCGAACTGTTTGGAAAATGAAGTCCGCGACAATCCGTTTTGTAATCTTCGTCAGGAGCACGAAGTCGGCTTGAACGCGCAGGATGCCAGTTTGGGCCCAAGCCACTTTGGTCCATTTGACAATGACTGAGTCCGGCCGAGGAAGGATTGACGGCGCAAGTCTGAATCTAAGATGCCAGTGGCCAGTATGCCAGTATGCCAGTATGCCAGTATGCCAGTGGCCAGGTTTCCAGGATGCTAAGCCGATCGACTAAGCGGCGGAGGATTGAGTCTTGGGAGCTTCGACGGATTTGGTTTTCACTTTCTTGGCGGGAACATCGCGCCAACGTCGGTGCAGCCACCAGTATTGTTCTGGGGCAAGTCGGATGGCTTCTTCGAGTTTTAGGTTGTACCAGCGAGTAAGATCTTTGACGGAGTCCATGTAGTCGGCTGGAAAGAGCGGATCGGCGGTGCCAGTGACACCCATCTCAAATTGCAGTGGATGGCGTAGACGGCGATTGTAGCAAACGACCATCGGGGCTTTGGAACTTAGTACGAACAGTGCTAGGGCTTTATGGCAGGAAGTTTGATGGCCAAAGAAATCGACCCAGCAACCCTTTCCGCCCGCGTGTTGATCGGCGAGCAGCGCTAAGGTACCAGCTTCAGCGAGGATGTTTTGCACTGCTGTCGAACTGCCATCCTTTGGCAGCATGTGCTGGCCGCCGAGACTGCGGAACTCCATGATGTATTGATTGACGTGGGGGTTATCGAGCGGGCGGGCGATGGTCGTTGATGGAAGACCGAACAGACCCGAGACGAAACCGGCCAGTTCGAAGTTTCCATAGTGGCCGGTTACCAATACGGTGGGGCGAGGATCCACTAGCAGAGGAAAGACGAAGTCCTTATCTCGAATGTAAAAATGATCGCGCCAGTTGGTTCGATGTATTTTGCGGGGTGCATGCGCAATTTCGCAAATCATCAGCAGCAGGTGGCGCCACATGGCGAGGCGAAGCGCTTTCGCCTTCCGCGGTTCAACTTCGCCGAATACCATTTGGATGTTCGGATCAATGACACTGCGACGCAACGGAGTGCGATCAATGATGGAAGCGAGAACCGAGCAGCAGCGTTCACAGGTTTCGAGAGACGTCGCCTGCATTGCGCAAATAACGCAGCGTACGACCAAATAAGCTAGCCAGTCCGTGACTTTGCGAAGCATGTTGAGCGGTGAATCCCTGAGGTTCTGGTTGGCTGGTAGAGTAGATGAGAGTCAGCGATTCTAGCTGACAAACGAACCGCAACTTGCGGCGGCTGTGATCGCGATCCTGAATCGACTAAATTGTGGCAAACAATTCAATTGCCTAAAACCCCAAAGTAACCGTTAGTCATGCAGTGGACAGATCTTCTCGGACATCAGCAGCAACGCGAGTGGTTTCGCACAGCGATTGCTAGCGGTCGGTTGGCGACCAGTTTCCTTTTCGTCGGGCCGGAGGGGATTGGCAAACGGACCTTTGCGAAGTTGTTGGCCAAAGCACTTTTGTGCCAGCAGACCGCTTATGAAAGCCTTGATTTTTGCGGATCCTGTGAGGACTGTGCTCAGGTCGAAGCGAGCACGCATCCGGATTTGATCGAGATTTTTAAGCCTGCGGACAAAGCGTTCATTCCCATCGAGTTGTTGATCGGTGAACGTGACAAGCGGATGCGCGAGGGGCTGTGTCACGATATCAGTTTGCGACCTTATTCGGGCCGACGTAAGGTGGCGATCCTGGATGACGCGGATTACTTAAACGTTGAAGGAGCCAACAGCCTGCTGAAGACGCTGGAAGAACCGCCGCCAGATTCTGTTTTGATCTTGATCGGTTCGAACTTGCAGCGTCAGTTGCCGACGATTCGTTCGCGCTGCCAAGCGATTATTTTTAGGCCTTTGTCGCTCGATCAATTGCAAACGTTGATTGAACGCAACGCGATTGCAGACACGCCTGATCGAGTTCGCGAGATCGCTGGTCTATGTTCGGGTAGCTTGGCGGAAGCCAGATTGTTGGCAGATCCGGAATTGGGAGAGTTTCGCACGGCGATGTTCGAGATGCTGGCGGCGGACAAGCTGAACTTTACAGAGCTGAGTAAATCTTGCGGCAGTGTGATCGATGCGGTGGGTAAAGATGGCCGAGCCAAACGTGAACGCGCCAAGTTGCTGTTGCGAGGGTGCGCCAGTTTCTATCGGGCGGTGTCGTTGCGATTGACTGGTGACGAAGATCGGTCCGACGCTGGGCTGGCAAGCGCGGTAGATCACGCGATGCGTAGCTGGTCGACGGGTGTGCATGGCGCGGTGCAGTGCTGGCAGCGCTGTTTGCTCGCAACTGAGCAGGTGGATCGCAATGCCAATCAATCGAGTTGGTTGGAGGACTGGGCGACATCGTTGGCGCAGCTATCTGGCAAGTAGCGGTCTGCACTCGCCATAACGCCATGTGTTGAACTGTCACGGCTTGCCTCGGCGAATAGGTGGACCTGTTCTGCGACAACTAGAAGTTCCCTTCCCATTGCCTCAACTAAATGGATACCGAACGATAAACTTCGGCAACTGTTGGGCATCGTTAGTTGGCATTAGTACGCGGATCGGTTGTTAACGTCGTCAACGTTGATCGGCACTGGCTGAGCCAGTGGCACACCCAGCCCGCACGTTCCGCTTCGCGGTCGGGTTGGCACGCTCGCTGAGCGACTTCAATTTTGGGTGGCACGCTCTGAGTACTCGAAGGGCGTGGGCAGTGCTAGGTGACTTGGGTTTGGAGAGTTACGGCACGACCAATTAACGACACTGTACGCAGACATTTGTGCTTGGTGCTCAAGGGTGCTCGCTGTGCTTTGATCTTGGTTACAGCGTGACGTGTTTCTTTGCTGCACCACGCCCTTCGCAAAGCCTCAGAGCGTGCCACCCGTGCCGCAGGTCGCGTGCTCCGCAAGCAGGAGCAAAGGATACCTTTTTCGCTAAAGTGGCTGCTTCCATCGATCTCGATGACAAGTCGTTCCTCAGCGCAATAAAAGTCTGCGGTATACGGACCGATCGGAAGCTGCCTGCGAAACTTCTTACTGCATCGCCGTCGATTGCGAAGCAGTTGCCAAAGGAGATCTTCTTAAGTGTTCTGAGTTTGACGCAAGTGACGCGAAAACTCTTTCTTATCCAAAGGCTTCATCGTGATACTCGCGCTTCAATACAATACCGGTCAACTCAGCGTGTCGGCTCCTCATCCCCCAGCCCCTTCTCCTCAGAGTACTGAGGAGAAGGGGAGGCACGAATTTCGCGAGGTGTTTCGCTTTAAATGATACGGTTGCAACTGGGACACCTCACTCGATCATAACAGATTCTCGCGCAGTATCTCGCCTTGAATTACCAGTGCCTCAAACAAACGCCTTCCCAGCGTGACCGCTACCGGTACGCACATACCTTTAGGAGATTTTTACCATGAACATTGATCAAGAGCCGAACAACAATCCACACCAACGCATACTGACCGAGCCGCTATTAACGACTGTGCTGTACTATGCAACATGCTTGGTGGCTTCCGTCAAAGCGATCGCTTACTTGACACAGCACTGCTTGCTGGCCTATGCGGACTTGCGAGTTGGCTTCTCGGATCGAACGCAGGGAACTCGGTTGCCATCACCGCGCTCGAAGTCAGGTCATGTCCTGCGTACTCAACTACAATCGGTGGGAGTTTTAAAAACCACCGGCCATGAAACCTTTCGAGACGCCTGTTTTGGAGCGAGGGCGTCTCGCCCGCTTTTGCAATGAAACGCGCCACTCGCCCAATTCAGTGATAGTCGCGCCAATGTAAGCCGAAGTTTGTGAGCGAACGCTTCACACGAGATCGCAGGCGTATTCACTTGCTGGCGCGGCGAGCTTTTAATGACCGTTGCGGGAGGACGAAACGCTAACGCGTTCCGCTACGAGGTGCGTTGAGATTCGCCCTTATGTCAGTGCCATTCGTGCCAAAGTCGCTACCGATGCAAATACCCGCGGAAGAAAACTTTGGGGGAACGCATTCAGCACGTTCCGCATAGGTATAATGACACTTGTACAATAACACTGCGAGGCGCATTTGCGACTCGACTGCTCCGCTAACCTGGAAGCGGCGTTTGCCATCCCGCTTTCATCCCACCTACTACATTTGCCGACCATGTTGCAGTACTCGCTATGTCTTTTGTTTGTTTTCTCGGCCACGCTGTGCCAGGCTGATAACGGCCAGGCTGATGAGGGCAAGGTGCCCGGGGCTCCCGCAGCAAATGGGGCAGCAACCAATCCCAGCGTCGACGAAGCGTTGCGAGGAAGAGGCGAGCAGATTTACAAGAGCATGTGCGCGAGTTGCCATGGCGAAACAGGGCAGGGAGTTGCAGATGCGTATGCTGACCCGCTGATCGGCGACGATTCTGTGGGGCAACTCAGCAAAGTTATCAACGATACGATGCCTGAGGGCGAGCCCGAAAAATGTGTTGGCCCCGATGCAGAGGCAGTAGCGGCTTACATTCATCATGCTTTTTACAGCGAAGCCGCGCAGATTCGAAATCGACCTCCGCGCGTGACTCTAGCGAGGCTGACGGCAGACCAACTGCGTCAGAGCATCGCGGACATTTACGCTCGATTCGAAGGCCTGCCGAACCCAAGCGATGCGCGCGGCATCCGGGGGACATACTTCGATGGCGATCGCTGGAAGAATGAGAACAAAAAAATTGAACGCGTTGACCCGGTGCTCGATTTCGATTTTGGGCGCGAGAGTCCAGGTGCAGGGATTGGTAAGGAATCGTTTTATATTTACTGGGAAGGTGGTATCAAGGCGGACGTGACGGGGCGCTACGAGATCGTAGTGCAGAGCACTTGTTCGTTCGTTTTCGAGTTTGGCAAGATTGGCCGTGACTTTATTGACAACCATGTTCAGTCGGGCGAAAAGACCGAATTTCGCAAGGCCGTGACACTTACAGCAGGACGTGTTTATCCGTTCAAGATTGACTTCATCCAGCGTAAACGCAAAACAGAGTTGCCGCCGGCTCGATTCACTTTGGCTTGGGTCCCACCAAACGGGATTGAAGAGGTCATCCCGACTCGAAATTTGGTGACGGAGCGACCACCAGCCACCTACTCGCTGCAGACCGTATTGCCGGCCGATGATCGAAGCTACGGTTTTGAGCGTGGAATCGCCATTAATCGCCAATGGGATGAATCGACAACCGCGGCTGCGCTCGAGTTTTCGCAAATTGCCATCGACGAACTGTGGCCACGTTATCGTCGAGATCACAAGAACGATCCGAATGAAAAGCGAGAGGTGTTACGAGCCTTCCTGGTTCGAATTGCAGAGACGGCTTTTCGAGCTCCACTGAACGACGAGCAGCGGGCGATGTATGTGGACAATCAAGTCGACGCGACGCAAGATGACTCCGAAGCGATCAAGCGTTCCGTTTTGGTGACTCTCAAATCGCCATGGTTTTTATATCCAACAGCCAACGTGACTCTCAGTCGCTCGGAGCGAACCGCGAACCGCTTAGCTTTGGTGCTGTTCGATTCGTTGCCAGCCGACGATCGCTTGGTAAAAGCGGCTCGCGAAGGAAAAATGGAGACGGCAGAGCAGATCCGGAGCTATGCCCGAGAGAAGGTAAAGGACTATCGTGTCCGTGCCAAGACTCGTGACTTTTTGTACGAGTGGTTGAATCTTGGCCAGTTCAACGAGATTACGAAGAGCGCCGAAGCGTTTCCTGGGTTCGATGCGGCGCTGGTGAGCGACATGCGAGCTTCGTTCGATGCTTTTTTGGATGAAGTGGTATGGAGCAAGGAAAGCGACTTTCGAGATTTCTTCCGCGCGAAATGGGCCTTTACGACTGATCGCATGGCTGCGTTTTATGGAGATGCTTGGAAACCTGTCGCTGTTGAGGTTCCTCCTCCATCCGCCGACGTCGCCAAAGATGAAGCTAAAAATGAGGTGCAGGGGGAGGAAAAGGGGGAAGCTGAGGCGGCAAAGAGCGAGGAGGTGGCCAAGCCGATTGAAGCTAAGCAGGCGGTAAATGCCTTGAAGCGAACAGATGCCACTTCTGACCATCGGTTTGGATTGCTGATCCATCCCTATTTGATGAGCGGCTTGGCTTATCACGATTCGACTTCCCCGATCCACAGGGGGGTATTTTTGATTCGCTACATGTTGGGCCGCACTCTGAGACCCCCTGCTGAAGCCTTCTCCCCGCTCAGCCCCGACCTCCATCCTGACTTGACGACTCGCGAGCGAGTGCAGTTGCAGACGAGTCCGGAAAGCTGTCAAGTTTGTCATTCGAAGATTAATGGGCTGGGTTTTACGCTGGAAAACTTTGATGCTGTTGGCCGATATCGTGATGTGGAACGCGACAAAACTATCGACCCGAAGGGGAATTATGGTCCTCGTTCGGGTGGTTTGGTTGATTTTGCGGGACCGGCCGATTTGGCTGAATATTTGGTGAATAGCGAGGATTCCCAGCGAGCTTTTGTCAGTCGAGCTTTTCAGCACTTTGTAAAACAGCCGGCGGCCGCGTACGGCGCGGAGACCATGGATCGTTTGCTAAAAAGTTTCCGCGAGTCGAACTTCAATGTTCAACAGTTGCTAGTTGAGATTGCCGTCGTCGCTTCGCTAGAATAGATTTGTTCAAGCCTACCTAACTTCCCACCTCACTTAACTCACCTGCTTTACACATAATGCAAGGGACCACTGATGCGTAACCTCAGCACACGACGCGAGTTTCTGAAACGTGCAGGCATCAGTGCGGCCGCGGCCAATTTGATGTTGAACTTGCCTAGTCTGGCTCGAGCTTCAACGAAAAATGCGGTTCGCAAACAACGGTTGGTTTTCATCTTCAGCCCCAACGGCGTGATTCCCGATCACTTTTGGCCGGACAACGAGGGGCCCGAGTTCCAACTGAAACGGATCCTGCAACCACTTTCGTCACTCAAGTCACAGGTGTTAACGCTGCACGGTATGTGCAATCGCATCAAGGGTGACGGCGACGGGCACATGCGAGGCATTGGATGTTTGCTGACCGGTATCGAATTGTTCCCTGGCGACGTTCAAGGGGGCTCGGACACGCCGGCGGGTTGGTCGATGGGGATTTCAGTCGATCAGTATTTGAAGAACAAGTTGCAAGCGGATCCGCGAACGCAAACGCGTTTTGGATCGATCGAGATGGGAGTTATGGTTCCTGATCGAGCGGACACTTGGACGCGTATGTCGTATGCGGGCCCGAATCAGCCCGTGGCTCCAATCGACAATCCATATCAGATGTTCGACAAGTTGTATGGACAAACAAAGAATCGTGAGATGCTGGCGAGCGTGTTGGATGATTTGTCAGCCGACTTCCGCAAGGTCGAGCAGATGATCAGCACAGAAGATCGACGTATGTTGCAGGACCATGTGTCCATGGTGCGCGAACTGGAGCTGGAGCTGCAAACAGAGCTTGCGCAAAAGAACAAGCAGGCGGACATGGGGCATGCGGTCCCAAGTTTGCCACCTAACGTGGAAGAAGAGAACGATAACATCCCTACCATCACTCGTATGCAGATGGATATGCTGGTCAATAGTTTCGTAGCGGACTTCGCTCGTGTCGGCACGTTCCAGATCACCAATAGTGTTGGCCAGCCGAAGATGCGTTGGCTGGGAATCGATGAAGGGCACCATGAGCTCTCGCATGAGCCCGATAGTAATGAGACCGCTTATGAGAAGCTGATCAAGATCAATACTTGGTACTGCGAACAGGTGGCTTACTTGGCTAAGCGGTTGGCAGACACCCCCGAGCCGGGCGGAGAGGGTTCGTTGCTCGACAATACGACGATCGTCTGGACCAATGAACTTGGGAAAGGCAATTCGCACACG
>JANPLP010000331.1:0-9834 GCA_031426595.1 Planctomycetia bacterium
CTGACTTGATTGCGGAACTAGGTCTATTGCAATGGTTGTAATAAGCGGGGGCTTGAGATCAACGGGCTGCTTCGCAACGTCAGACCTGCGTTCCAAAACTTTCAAGCAACATGCCTACAACCAGATGCCATCCGTCGATCAAGACGAACAGCAGCAGTTTGAAAGGTAGCGAGATCATGGCTGGTGGGAGCATCATCATCCCCATCGAAATCGTGACCGCAGCCACCACTAAGTCGATCAGTAGAAACGGCAAGAAAATCTGAAATCCCATCAGGAAGGCTGTCTTCAGTTCGCTGAGCATGTAAGCGGGCAACAACACTCGCAATGGCACCTCTTCGAAACTCGCTGGCGGAGTTGCATTGGGACTGTAGTAACTATAGAAAAGATGCACATCGTCATGATTCTTGGCCATATCAATTTGACGGCTCATGAAACGGCGGACTGGATCTATGCCCGCCTCCCATGCCGTTTCCATCGACATGGTCGACCCCTCAGCCGTGTAGGGTGCAATCGCTTCTGTGTAAACTTCGTTCCACACCGGCGTCATGATGAATAATGTCATAAACAGTGAAATCGACGTGATCACTTGACTGGGCGGTAGCTGTCCCGTTCCCAATGCTTGACGGAGCAGGCCCATGACTACAATGATCCGCACATAACAAGTCGTCATCAACAAGACTGCAGGCGCTAAGCTGAGTACGGTGAGCAGAACTAGAATCTGCAAGCTGCTCGAAAGTCCCTCGCGACTAGTCCATTTTTCGGGACCGCTCAGTAAAAACGAAGAGGCTGTTTCACCTTCCTCTCCCCCCTGCCCTGCACGCTCAGTGATGCGTTCAAAAAGTGTCTTGCCATCATCAGCAGCCTGTGCGCCACTGGATCGCGATTCAGCGGTCGGATCAGGGTTCAATAAACTTTGCGAACGCAACCCCGACTGTCCCAGTGCAACACTACTTATTAGTGGGCTGTAAGCGACCATCATGCCAACGATCGCAATGACTCTGACGCAACTCGATTGCCAGCAAACGATCATACTGCCCCCCCACCATTTTGATTGAGGATGCTGCGGAATGAATTGGTCAAGCTATGAGGTTGATGACTTTCGCATGCCCCCGCTAACTGATCGACTTCCATCGGATCTGTGATCTCGCTGATCGTGCGAGCCTCACCTTGGACCATACTTACAAGCACCAATTTCGAACCGAATCGTACAAGCACCAACTGCTGACGCGGTGCGATGGCCGTCCGCCCCAAAACGCTCACCACATGCTTGGGTATCCCTCCCATCGAAGTGCTAAGTGTTTTGCGATAGCACCACGCCACTCCCAAGAATAAACCAATCACAATTAGCAAGCTTGAGCCGACCGATAACATCATACGAAGCGTATTGCCGCTCGAACTTTTGCTCGCTTCTATCGTGGCCTGGGACTTGGGCGGATTGAGTGGCGTGCGCGCTGCCGGTTGCTTCAGAGGTTCAGAATTAGTAAACGGAGCGGAGTAACCAGCGGGTATTACCCCCGAATTTGTTGCTGAGTTGGTTGCAGGTCCGCTAACCCAACCTGCATTCGCCGTGTAGTTCGTAGCTGCACGAGTTGCAGAGTTATCACTGGCGTTGCTTGCCGCATTGGAACTGGGCAGTGGCGGCAGCGGTACCGCGCCCGCATGCTGCCCACTGGTATGGATCGTGGGCGCGGGATAGTTCAATGGATTAGTCTGCGCGCTCGCCACACTCGATATCGAGGCGGCGATAACGCAGACGCATCTGCTAATGGGTCTCATTTCGACTTCCTTGTCGAGCGGCGTTCAAGTCCTGTCGACTCGAACGGGTCATCCTTTGGCAACCGAGTTGCGGGACTCGAATTGCTAAAGATTAACTCTGATTAAGTGAACAAGCGGGCAAGTGAGCAACCGGGCAGTTCGATCAAGTGTCGCGGAACACCACGTCCGAACCTACCAGCTCCGCGATTCGCACGCAAAAATTATCATTTAATACAAGCACCTCACCACGAGCGACTAAGCGACCGTTCACATACAAATCAACCGGGTCGCCGGCCAACTTGTCGAGCGTCACGACCGAACCTTTGCGAAGCTTGAGTACATCCTCAAGCAACATGTGGGTGCGTCCAAGCTCAATTTTCAAGTCTAGATCGACATCGCGCAGCAGATCGATCGAGCACTTCTCGGGCGGTCCACCCCTGCCAATCAGATCTTCCAATTCAAATGGTCGCGTCTGCAGCGCATCGATCTGGTTTAGAGCACTTTCCGCGTCCTCAAGCAATTGCGCGGCTTTGGATTCCGTACGCTCAGCACTCGCACGCTTAGGCAACGCTGGAGCTTCCACTTCCTCGACCGGCTCCGGCGCAACAGCTTTCGGCGCAGCGGGTTTAGCAGGCGGCGCACCAATCGGCTTACTGGCTTTCAGGAGCTCTTCAATTTCCTCAGGTGTCATCCGCGCGTCCCTGCGTCGCAGAACTCAGCTTCTGCGTTATGTGATCTCGGCTTACTCTTCGGTAAGTTGATAATCTTGAAATCCAACCCCCAACAGGATCGGCTCTTCCAAGATTTCGTTACTTGTCACAAAAATGCGCCGTTGGATCAACCCCAATTCGTTCTCCGTTAGCTCGCTAAGCGTCGCGTTGCGAATCTCGAGAATCATGCGATGTCGAAAACGTCCCATCTTTTCAGTGAATAATTTTTCGACATGCTCCTTCTCCTTGGCTTTCACCGTCCCAAATAACCGGAATTCAACTCGATACGATCGATCCGCACCCGGCGGTACAAACGACACACCATATTCACCCAACCGAAACTCGACGATCTTGTCTTCGTCTTCATCGACCACGTGCTCACCCTCTTCGGTCATGTGAGCTTCCAGTTTCTTGATGAGCTGCGATTCAGCCAGCGCAGCCACCTCATCGCCACTAGGAACCATGAAAAAGAATATCAGCGTTTCGGCAATGACTACAAAGCTAATGAAGCCTGAGATAATGATCTTGGGCAGCATCGAAGGTTTGCTAGCATGCTGCTCAGGTGCGGCTGCTTTTTCACTCATTTGGCTGGCTCTATTCACGTCGCTGGGGTTTTCAAACTGAACACAATGCTTGCCAAGTCCTCTTGGCTCGCATGTCTTTCATTTTGAAATGTAGGTTGCCCTCCAGCGGTGAATCCGAAAATGCGCTGCATTTGCTCAGCAATTCAACTCGTCAATACCCGTTAAAATCGGTACAAGCCCGAGAATCCAATCGCTGGCCGTCCCACCCGGTATGCCAGCGCAATCAACTGGCCGCTAATTGTTCATGAGAATTGGGAGTTTGGCGAAGCAGCAGCTTAAAACGACGCGCCTGGATCTTCAATCAGATGCACATAGCTGTTGTAGCGCCGCGGATCGATGCGGCCATCAGCAACGGCATCAAGCACCGCACAGTCAACTTCATGAATATGTGTGCAATCTGGGAATCGACAGTGGCTAACGTAAGGCCGAATGTCACGGAACAGTCCGCAAACCTCCGGTGCCGAAACATCCCACAGCTCCAACTGCCGAATTCCTGGAGTGTCAACTAAATAACCACCTTCGGCTAGCGGTATCAACTCGGCGGTCGTCGTTGTGTGTTTGCCTTTCATGTTCTCTTGACTGACCTGCTGCACGCGCAGTGCCAAGCCAGATTGAATTGCATTTAGAAGCGAGCTTTTGCCCACGCCGCTTTGACCTGTTACCACACTCTGTCGACCCCGGACTAACTCTCGCAGAGTCTCCACACCCCAGCCACATGTCGCACTGACCATCAAGGTCCGATAACCCATTTGCGCATAAACACCAATCACAGGCTGCAACTCAATCGGATCAATCAAATCGACTTTGTTCACTACAATCACAGGCTCAAGACTCGCCTGCTCAGCCGTTACTAAAAAACGATCGATCAAGTGCGGCTTCAAATCGGGCTCGGCCGCACTCGCAATGATCAGCAGAAGATCCACATTAGCCACAATTATGTGGCGTTTGCCTTTGCTGGTCCGGCTCAAGACTCCGTGGCGTTCTTTAACCGCCAAGATGATTCCTTGGCTGGTCCCTTCAGGCCGAAAGAATACTTGATCGCCCGCTGCAACCACATGCCGTTGATCTGTAGCGAGCGACTTGAGCAGACCGCGAACCGCACAACTGTGTTGCAATCCATCTTCGCTGCGGACTATGCAGTTCAAACCGTGGACTCGCAACACGCGACCGGAAATGATGGACGGATCATCAAACTGCAACTCGACCGCAAGCCCATCGCTGCCCGTAGCTGAGACTTGCCCCATCACCGTTCGATGACGAGTCAATTCTCCTTTGCCGCTTACACGCTCGCGGGATGTCGGGTCACCGAGCTGATCCTGTTCGTACTTTCGAGTCAGATCGCTGTCGCGAGTGCGCCCCTGGTAGTTCTTTCGGAACTCAGTGCGAATCTTGCTTTGCGATTTCTTCTTCGGCATACATCGACCACGATTCCGCTCAAATAGGCGCTGTTGTCTCAGCAGGAACTTCAAATGCCTCCGCCGAAGGACCATGAACGGACACGCCGATCAGTTCTTCAATTTCTTTCTCCGTCAGTTCCTCGCGATCGATCAGCGCTTCTTTGATCAAGTCCAGCTTATCGCGCTGGTCACTCAGCAACTCCATGGCTCGCGCACTGGCTTCATTCAAAATCACCGAGACTTCATTGTCGATAGTCTCCTGCGTATGTTCGCTGAACGGACGCGATTGGTGCATTTCACGACCAAGGAATGGATCGTCTTCCGAAGACTTGTAACTCACCGGTCCCAGTTTTGGACTCATGCCCCAGTGCGTCACCATTCGTCTCGCAGTTCCGGTTGCACGTTCCAAATCGTTCTCTGCGCCAACGGTAATTTCGTCGTACACAATCTTCTCAGCCGCCCTACCCGCCAACAGCACCACTAGGGAATCTCGCAGCTCGCTCTCACTGGTGCTTACGCGATCTTCGGATGGCACGATGTGTGTACTGCCGAGCGAACGACCGCGAGGCACAATCGTAACCTTGTGGACGCGCTGAGCACCTTTGAGCAACCATGCCGCGAGTGTATGACCAGCCTCGTGATACGCAGTCTTCTCCTTTTCATCCTGCTTGAGAACTTCTTCACGCTTCGCGCCCATCAGAACTTTATCCCGAGCGTAATCAAAGTCGACCATGGTTACGCGGGTCTTGTCATTGCGCGCTGCCCAGAGAGCCGCTTCGTTCACCACGTTGCGGATGTCAGCGCCTGTCAAGCCGATCGTGACGGCAGCCAAGCGACGCAAGTCGACATCATTGTCGAGCGGCACGTCGCGAGTGTGAACCTTGAAAATCTCCAGCCGACCTTTGTAGGTCGGGCGGCCAACGGTGATGTGACGATCAAAACGACCCGGTCGCAATAAGGCTGGGTCGAGCACGTCGGGCCGATTAGTCGCCGCCACCACAATCACCGAGTCTACACCCGTAAAGCCATCCATCTCGCTCAAGATCTGATTCAGAGTTTGCTCACGCTCATCATGCCCGCCGCCCAGTCCAGCACCGCGTTGACGACCGACCGCATCGATTTCGTCAACAAAGATAATCGCAGGTGCGCTCTCTTTGGCGGTTTGGAACAAATCACGCACACGACTCGCCCCAACACCCACAAACATTTGAATAAATTCAGAGCCGTTGACGGAGTAGAAAGGAACACCCGCCTCACCTGCCACCGCTCTCGCGAGCAACGTTTTTCCAGTCCCAGGAGGGCCATTCAGCAAAACGCCTTTCGGAATACGGCCACCCAGCTTACGGAACTTCTCCGGGCTTTTCAAAAACTCAACAATCTCCTGCAAGTCAGCCTTAACCCCATCTAAACCAGCCACATCAGCGAACGTTGTCTGCTGATCGTTCGGTTCGTAACGCTTAGCAGTCGACCGACTGAAACTCGATAAGAAGCCGCCACCCCCCATGATCTGATCGCGCGTTCGGCGAAACATAAACCAGGCAATCACAAGCACAACAATCGGCAGCCCGATTAACAAAAATAGCATCATATTCTGGGCCGGCGCCGGACTGATGTAGCGGACTTGGAGCGACTTGCCCGCCTCGCGACTTGCCAGTTCGGCCTTTGCAATCTGATCTTTCGATCCATCTGGATCGAGCTCCACACGGAACTTTTTGCTCAGTTTCACTGGCTCGCCAGTGCTCGACTTGCTAGGAATCGGTTCGCCAGTCGGACTCAGTTTAGGGGGCTTATTGGGTGGGATAATGAAAGTTCCAACCGCTTCCGTCCCGCTGATCTCGAGCATCTGAACGTTGTTGTTCTCTAGCTGAGCCAGAAAAAAGCTATGATCGATCTCGTCGTAGGCGAGCGACGACCATAGCGAATTAAGCAGCAAGAAAGCCATGAGTATGATCGCTAGCAACAACCAACCCTGGGTGCGACGTGGTTGCTTATCGTTCAATTTGCCAGGGTTTGGCCGCTCGGGCTTTTCCATTCCTAAACTTTCTCTCAGTTAGACTGCGCGGCAGGGAAATCGGAGCCGCCAACAATTCATTTTACCCGACTTTGCAACTTTCGTGACTACGGTGTGGGCCATTCCGATCACCGATATTGCTATCGCACCCCAGCCGCCGCTCGGCGTTGCAATTCGCGATGCACTCGCTGCTGGCCAACCGTTCGGTCGTTGCCACCGTCCGGTGCGGCGAGCCACCCGCGATCGATCCGCTCGCCTTGTTGCAGCGCAGCTACCAAGCTGCCCGCTACCTCTATATCCGTCATTCGCCGGATCGCCATCACAGAATTCCAATTGTGGCCACTCGCAAACAACTTTACGGACCAAGTCCAGTCCTCGACAACCTTCGAAGCCACTTCAGTCGCATGTGGCAAACTTGGTGGTTGTGCACGATCGCCAGCAATCTCGGTCGCTGCACCACCACTCGAACCACTTTCTCTCTTCACCGACGCTTCGCGTGACACTTCAACTGACGAATCGCCATGACTTGCAGCTTTGGTAGGATCGTTGCCCGCGACTCGGCTCAGATCGTTAGCCCAATTCTTGCCCGCCACGTTACTTTCTACAGCATTCTGGGCCTCCGCGCCGCGCCGCGTTTCCTCCAGCGAAGAGAATAACGTCTGCTCTGCAGGACGCTTTGTCGCAGAACGTGGCTCAAGAAGATCCGCAATGCTCGGTTTGGTCGCTGTGCTTGGCAGGGTCCTCGGCGCAGCCTCAAGCGTAGCATCCAGCGGAACAAGGCCCTTGCCAGTTACTGGCCCAGCGCTGCTGCTCGCTTGAGTCACCGGAGCTTCGGCGGCCGAAGATTGCTTCGAAATTCTCTGCGCGAACTTTGCCAACAGTGCCGGTGGGATCTGCACAGCACCCACCAGCCTCTGCCGTTGCCGGGAATCTTCCAACTCCGGAGCAACTGCGACAGTTGGGCGATTTCGATTTACCTCTTGCTGTTTGAGCAGCCCATTTGCCAACAGCAAATCGAGCAACTCGATCACGTCCGCCTGCTTTGACCCTTCCAACATCCCAAAACCACTCAAGCGATGCAGTCTTAGCTTTTGAATCTTGGCGTTCTGCGAACCGCTCAAGTACTGAGCGATAAGTATCTTCCCCAGTCGTCCATGAATCCGTTCCACCGCGTCAATCAACTGAGCCAGAAAAGCAGCCTGCTGCGGCCTCGGCACAGACACATTGGATTGCGACCCTTTCTCAGCTACTTGGGACTTCACTTCTGGAACCTGCGAAGCCTTGTTCTCCGTCGCAATTGCTTGTTCCGGACGCGGCGGATGAATCTTCACCACAAATTTGGGCCAACCCGGCTGTCCCGAGCAACGATCGCATTGCCCGCAGTTCTCCGCCGAGTTATCACCGAAATAATGTAGAATCGTTGTTTGCCGACAAAGCGGTGCTTGCGCATAGTGCACCACCTGATTCAAGCGATCGTACTCCGCTTCTTTCCGCCGTCGCAAGTTCTCGAAATCAATTCCCAAATCTGCGAACGGCACATCGCGGCGTGTGAAATGCACCGCGCGGCCACGAAACGGTGGCACATAATCGAACTCTTCAATCTTGCACAGTTCACGCAAAGTCCGATTCAGCGCATCACGCTCCATCTCGCAAGCTTGAATCAGCGTCCGCGGATGCAAGTAAACCGACTCGCCGCGGCGATCGCCAATGATCCGCTCTACCACTCGCAAAACCTTACGGCGCACCTTGGCTTCCTTCGGCAGCATCTCCACCAAAGTTGGCAAGTTGCTCTCGATCTTAATGCACGCCAAACCCGCTCCCGACTCCAAGCGATCAATGACATCGGTGCGAGATAACGTCTGTAACGCGCTGCCAATCGCTTCTGGCGAGACCTGCAGCCCCAGCGCGTCGCGAATCTCTTCCATCGTCAGCTCGATCGGATCTTCTTCCCGCTTCTGCAGAAATTCATACGTCTGTTGAATCACTTCGCGCGATGGATAATTATTCTCGATGAAGAACTCTTGGATGTATCGATCTTGATACGAATATAGCAATACGCACTGCGAATCTGCTCCGTCGCGGCCCGCTCGACCAGCTTCCTGATAGTAAGCCTCCAGCGAACCCGGGATGTTGTAATGCACCACGAACCGCAAGTCCGGTTTGTCGATCCCCATTCCGAACGCGTTGGTGGCCACTATCACTCGCAATTCGTTCTTCATGAACCTCTCTTGAATCGCGCGCCGCTGATCGGGCTGCAGTCCAGCGTGGTATGCGCCGATCTGAATCTTCAGCTTTTGCGAAACCCACTCCACAATCGCTTCGCAACGTTTTCGCGTCGCAGCATAGATGATTCCAGAACCTGTTTGAGTCCGAAGGAAGTTGCCCAGCTCTTCGTCCTTCTCGCGATCCGTCGGACGTTGCACAACGCCGAAGTGCAAGTTAGGCCGCGCGAAACCGCTCATGAATTGCTTGGGGCGTTTGAGCCCCAGGACTTTGACAATGTCTTCGCGCACGCGAGGTGTCGCCGTCGCGGTCAAAGCTACCGTCTGCACACCACCCAGCCACTCGCGGAATTTTCCGAGCTTCGCGTAGTCAGGCCGAAAGTCGTGCCCCCACTGGCTAATGCAATGCGCTTCGTCGATCGCCAGCAACTGAATCGGAGTCGCGCGAATCGCATCCAAAAATTTTGGATTACGCAGTCGCTCCGGCGCCACGTAGACTAACTGGTACTTACCAGCCGCCACATCCTGCAGACGCTCATTCTGCTCGCCCGTCGATAGCGTGCTATTGATCAGCGCCGCCGGTATGCCGCGCTGCCCAAGACTATCGACTTGATCTTTCATCAAAGCGATCAGCGGCGATACGACAATCGTCAAGCCCTGCCGAAAGACACTCGGCAATTGATAACATAGACTCTTACCACCACCGGTCGGCATCACGCACAAGCAATCATCGCCATCGACAATCGACGAGATCACTTCCCTTTGTCCCGGCCGAAACGATTGCAAGCCGAAACGAGGCAAGGCACTTTCTAAGTCGTAGTGGGCCTGGGACATGCACGAAAACTCAACTGGGCAAACGAATTCAAATGAGTGAGGCGGCGCGCCGCTCCGATCTCGGCTGATCATTGTAATGAAACTCAGCCGTTTCGCACGCCCTTAAACCCGTCGCGGCGGCGAATCAAGATCCCACTCCAGCAATCGGGCCGCTGCTATCCCCCTACCCTTTTCCGTGCACTTATGCTCAAAATCACTCGGTTCAGTTCAAATTCCCCCCTCCCCTGCCCGATTTCACTATTCCAATTTTCACCCTCTCAATTTTCCCTCTCGCAGTTTTCATTTTCGTAGTTTTCATTGGGTCCGCTTGCAATGCCATCT
>JANPLP010000332.1:0-1449 GCA_031426595.1 Planctomycetia bacterium
CGTGCCGTCTCATAGTCACTTACGTGTGGGGTTGTGATCTGGAGGGAATCTGCACGAGAGCGGCCCGTTTAGTAAGGATGTAACCGGAAATAAGGCAAAACTTCTGCGGGTGGGTTTTCGCAAACGGTTAGACTGTATCACAATAGGCGGCGACGAACTTTTGCAACACCTTACGCTTGATTGACAGCTAGGAGCGGCGCCTGTGGCCAATGAGGAAAATTACTACTGGATCGGTTTCGATTTGGGGGGCACCAAGATGCATTGCACCCTCTTTGACCAATCGATGAAACCGCTTGCTAGCCGTCGTAAGCGAACTCGAGGCGAATTAGGGGTTGAGAATGGGCTGGAACGCATCGAAGGGATGATCCGAAAGTTGATCGAAGAGTCGGGAATCGATGCGACGAAACTGCGTGGCATTGGAATCGGTTGCCCGGGGCCTGTTGAATGGGATAAGGGTGTGGTCCGCGTGGCGGTGAATCTTGGCTGGTCCAACGTCCCGGTCGGCAAATTTCTCCAAGACAAGTTCAAGTGCCATGTGGCTGTATTGAATGATGTCGACGCGGGTGTTTATGGCGAATATGTTGCTGGGGCGGCCAAGGGATCTCGCTCTGCCTTCGGGATTTTTCCGGGGACTGGGATTGGGGGTGGGTGCGTCTACGATGGTCAGATCTTGCGCGGAAAGGTGCTCAGCGCGATGGAAGTCGGGCATATCAAGATTTGTGGCTCGCCGCGCGTAGGTGCGAATGGGATGTTGGGAACACTGGAGACGGAAGCGAGTCGGTTGGCGATTTCGGGTGAGTTGGCGAAGTTAGCGTTCCGCGGTGAGTCACCCTTTTTACAGAAAGCGATTGGAACCGAGTTGGGAGCTATCCGCAGTAAAGTCATCGCGGAGGCGATCGAGAAAGGTGACAAGCAGGTACTACGTATCGTCGAAGAGGCGTGCGAAATGATCGGCTATGCGATTGCGAATGTCGTATTGCTCATTTGCCCAGATTGCGTGGTGCTGGGTGGCGGTTTGGTCGAAGCGATGCCGGAATTGTTTTTGAAAGAAGTGACACGCGTGGCTCGGAAAAGCGTTTTCGAGTGCTATCGCAATGAGTTTGAGATTAAGGTCGCAAAGCTGGGCGACGATGCAGGGACCGTCGGATGCGCGTACTGGGTTGCTCGGCGAGTGGCAGAGAAGAATGGAGTGCAGGGGATGTTGACGTTTGAGTAGCCCGTTGACGCAGCTTGCATGGAGTGCAGTGGCTTAACAGTACGACCATGTCACTGCGGTGTACGGGTTGCATCGAGAGCGTCGGTGAGACTGGGGATTGCTGGTTGGGTGGTGAGTAGAATTGCAATTGAGTATGCTCAGGGAACTTTTCCTGCCTGCTTGCTTCCTCCAGCAAAGACTACTGCCATGTCCCTCCGATTCGCCATCGTAATGGCTTCGTTCGCGATCTTGAT
>JANPLP010000333.1:0-3375 GCA_031426595.1 Planctomycetia bacterium
GGCTTATGGCGACGCCACGATGGAATGGGTCGACGGCAACCTGGGTAGCAAGCTGACGATGAAGTACCCAGCCGTTTACATGATGGAACCTGGAGCTCGCGGCGAGATTCTATCGATCGCTTTTTCGAGCAAAGGCCAGCACCAGGATGCAGGCGCAAAACTGGTTCACTGTGCTCCCCACACCACTGGGCAAATCATTAGCAAGTCGATTAGCAAGAACGGTGGACGGAGTAGCTATCGTGGTTTGGTTCGCGTTGAGAAGGGGGCTAAACACAGCAAATGCAACGTCGTTTGCGATGCGTTGATTCTCGACCCTCAAAGCCGAAGCGACACCTATCCGTATATCGAGATCCTCGAGCAGGATGTCAGTGTTGGTCACGAAGCAAGCGTGTCACGCATCGGCGAGGAGCAGCTCTTCTATCTGATGAGCCGCGGGTTGAACGAGGCCGAAGCGAGCACCATGATTGTCAACGGTTTCATTGAACCGCTCGTTAAGGAGCTGCCGATGGAATACGCCGTCGAAATGAATCGCTTGATCCAGCTGCAGATGGAAGGCTCGGTTGGCTAAAGTTTTTTGAGACAAAGATTCAGCGCCAGTTTGTTCAAAAAATGCATGGCGCTGCATCCTTACAACTAGTGATTCCGTAATTCCATTGTCATCCGTATAGATTTCTCAATAGCATGTCTTCAACTTCATCTTTAGTTTCCGCGGACGCCAAACATCCCTTCGACGCAGCCGGCTTCGAAGCGTTCAAAGCCACTTTGTCCGAACCGTCTTGGATGACTCAGCGGCGCGATGCTGCTTGGCAACAGTTCGAGCAAATGGCTTGGCCGGATCGGAAGCAAGAAGATTGGATGCGGAGTGACCTCCGCGGATTCAAGTTAGATCGCTTTCAATTTCCTAGGGCTAGCGGCTCCATTAGCGGCTCACTGGCTGAGCATCATGTGCCTCAGTATTTGAGTGAAGGTGTAGAGCTAGCCGGGCAGCTAGAGACGCTCGACGGGTCCGTGATTAGTGAAAAACTCGATGAGCGCTGGTCACAGAAAGGGGTGCTGTTTGGCGACCTGGGCAGAGTGGCAGTTGAGAATCCAGAGCTGGTTGAGCGACATTTATTTTCAGTAGTGGACCCAGCGCAGGATCGTTTTGCCGCTTTGCATGCAGCAAGTCTTTCCGCGGGCCATTTCCTCTACGTTCCCCGCGGTGTGTGCATTGATAAGCCGCTCCATGTGGTATCGGGAATGAGCGAAGGTGGAACAGACACTGGCCATACCCTGATCGTTATTGAGGAGGGTGCCGAAGCGACGTTCTTATACGAAGCTAACAGCAGCGAGGGTTCCACCAATGGATTACATCTTGGAAGTGTTGAGATTATTGTGCGCCCCGGTGGTCACTTGCGTTATGTGAATTTGCAAGATTGGTCGCGCGGCGTCTGGCACTTTGCCAATCAGCGTGCAACCATCGATCGCGACGCAACCATTCAGTGGACGATTGCTGCGATCGGCAGCCGATTCTCGCAAGTTAGCCAACGCGTCTCCTTGGTCGGCAAGGGAGCTTCCAGTCAGGTGAATGGCGTATTGTTCACACAAGAGCATCAGCAACTCACATACAACACGCTACAGCACCACGAAGCGGCATCGTGCCGAAGCGACTTTTTGTACAAGGCCGCTTTGCAAGATAGATCGCGCACCGTGTGGCGAGGTATGATCCAAGTAGACAAAGCGGCACAGAAAACGGATGGCTACCAACGCAACGACAACCTGCTGCTGAGTGATCAAGCTCGAGCCGACTCCATTCCGGGTTTGGAAATACTGGCGGATGATGTGCGTTGCACGCACGGCAGCACTTCAGGTAAGGTGGATGAGGAGTTGATCTTCTACGCGCAGAGTCGCGGGTTTACTCGCAAAGAAGCGGTGCGAATGATTGTCACCGGTTTCTTCCAGCAGATCTTCGACCGCATCAACATCGAAAGTGTGCGCGAAGCCCTTGGACAATCGATTGCTCGACAAGTTCGCGAATATCGCTAACGGGTTCGTACGTAACCGCTCTTAGATGCACCATTCTTCTCTCTTAGGTTTCAGCGAATTCAATGTCCGATTTCATTCCGGCTTGTAAGACTACTGACATTCCCCCTAGCGGCAAACTAAGCTTGGAAGTGGGTGATCGCTTTGTTGTAGTGGCACGCGTCGATGGGGAATACTATTGCATCGATGATGTCTGCACTCATGATGGTGGCACATTGGGCGACGGTGAGCTGGACGATCATTGTTTAGTTTGCCCCCGACACGGTGCCAAGTTCGACATACGCAACGGTGATGCCGTCACCATGCCGGCAACTGAAGCAACTATGAGCTATGAAGTGCGTATCGAAGGCGAGCAAGTTTTTGTACGGCTGTAAATGAGTAGTTGCTGCAGTACAACCGCGTCGCAAAATCAACTTAGCTCGTAATGGCTTACTTCGATTTAGCCGAAGTCTTTGAACGCTACCCTGCTCTCATTGTTTCCCTGCGCTGATTTCATCGTTTGGGATTCGTTGTTGGTGTGTCCGTTCAGCGACCCCTCGCCGACGCTAACCGGCAGTTTCCAGAAGTTTTTAATGTCGAGCAGACCAATGCACGCTTCCGGCGCATTTTCCAGGGCTCGAGCGAAATCAGCCACTTGATGCATCGCAGCAACAGGTATCGACAGCAGCTTGACTGTTTTTCCGCCTGCGAATTCGAATATTCTTCGGGCATATTGGTTACTTGCGAGTTTACCGCGTGACTGTGGGACGGACGCCTAAAAGTTTCTGTCTGCCCATCCCTACCCTCGCAGATTTCCCCGATTGTCGGTACGATTCTCTCATGATCCGTAGTGGTTCTGCGGGTCGTTTTTCTCTACGTTGGATGACTTACGTCCCATGTCGTTACGAAATTGGATTAGTGGCCGCGTTTTCAGCTTCGTCCATGGAAACAATCTTGTCTACAACACCTGCTGGGAAGACCCGCGACTGGACCGCGAAGCCTTGCAGCTGACCAGCCAAGATCGCGTAATGGTTATTACTTCCGCTGGCTGCAATGCGCTCGACTATGCCATCACGGGCCCGGCGCACGTATACGCGGTCGACATGAATCCTCGGCAGAATGCTCTTCTCGAGCTGAAGATTGCTGGGATCAAGAAATTACAGTTCGAAGATTTTTATAAGTTGTTTGGCGATGGGTATCATCCCGGGGCCAACAAGCTGTACCAATCCGTTTTGCGGCAGCAACTAAATCCTTGGTCACAAACTTATTGGGATAAGTGGATCAAGTTCTTCGATAGCCGCAAGCGCACTTTTTATTATCGTGGTACGTCAGGCGCATTCGCGCGCATGATTAGGTACTACATTGATCGCGTCG
>JANPLP010000334.1:0-9064 GCA_031426595.1 Planctomycetia bacterium
CGCTGATGACCAGGATCGAATGAACCTCAGCGTCAAAGACATCGGGGGTAGCGTGCTGCTGATCAGCCAATTTACTTTGCTTGGAGATGTGCGACAGGGACTCCGCCCTAGCTATTCTGCCGCGGCCGAGCCTGCAGTTGCCAACCTGCTTTACGAGCACTCGGCTACCTTACTGCGGTCACATGAGCTGACAGTCGCGACTGGCGTTTTTCGTGCCGACATGCAAGTGCAACTTATCAACGACGGACCGGTCACGATTCTGCTCGACAGCCGAAAGTTGCTATAACTTCGGCGAGATCCAGTTGAGCAAAAGCTGTCAACGCATTAAACCCTCACCACGCTGTATAAGAATATTAAGTAATTCACGAGCTGTATGCGGCACGTCTGGATGCTGAATACCAAATCTTTCCATGAAGCCGTGATCCTGATAAACCAGGAATGCTAGTATGGCAACCTTGAAGTAAGTCGCATAGTTAGCCCAAGCGCTGTTGCCCCACAACTTTAAGGCAGTACCAAATGAGGTCTTAAACTGGTATTTACCCTTTCGAAAATCCACGGACCAGATCTCATCCAAAATCAGGTGACTCATAAATCCAAGCACGACGGCTACTGTCTTAAACATCCGCAATGAGATGTCTTCCGTCGACATAACCAGAAACGCAACCATTCCCACGCTGGCTGCTGCAGGCAAGCTATGCCACATACCGCGATGAACCGTATAACGGCGAAAGATCTCGGTAAGCACAAATCGAATGGTGATGTAGACCAAGGCGGCAGCTAGGACCATCGATTCGTGATTGAGGCCCATGCGTTGAAAACGATCGACCATCAGCATCGGTACAACGGCTGCCGCTAGTGTTGTCGCCTCTCGAAGTGGTCGCCCTGACTCGCTATCCAGGTCCGGAAGCATTCCGCTGACACTGCACAACCCGCCAGCCAACAAACAGGTCGTCATCGGCAATCCGCTTTGATAACCAGCGATCGCATAGAGTACGCCAGTCGAGGTGCTGACTGACATGTGAGTTTTGAAATCTGCCATCGCTCAGGACTACTGTGATCGCGGATAGAACAAACGGTTGCACCAGATAGCTTTTACGCAAATACACTACAGGATAATTGGGAGCAGATTAAAGCCCAATGAAGACGACCAATTGGCAGATTGCAATGCTAGCCATGTGAAATAGCGTCGAGAAAATCACCTTTCGCTGCTAACAATTTTTTTGCTACAGTCCCCTTCCCGCCTCACCCCCAAAGGGACGGCGACACAGCTTAAATTCACGCGCTATGAAAAAGTTCTCAACGCAACTCAACTTAGGGACACAAACGTGCAGGCATACGACCTGATCATGTTGATCGTACTCGGCATGGCGACCATCTTTGGAGCCATTAAGGGCTTTGCTTGGCAAGTTGCCTCGCTGGCCTCGATCCTAATAAGTTACTTGGTCGCATATCGCTTTCGCGGTCAAGTTGCTGAAATGATCCACGCAGCACCACCTTGGAATCAATTTCTAGCGATGCTGATTCTGTATGTGGGCGTTTCATTTGTCATCTGGGTTGGCTTCCGTTTGCTTAGCGGCGCGATCGATAAAGTGCGCTTGAAAGAGTTCGATCGGCACATCGGCGCCTTGTTTGGATTAGGCAAAGGCCTGATCTATTGCTTGCTGATCACCATGTTCGCAATGAGTCTACTTGGACCTCAACAACAATCCGCAATCTGTCAGTCGCGATCTGGTTACTACATCGCTACCGCACTCGACAAGAGCGTTGGAATTCTGCCGAAAGAGATTCACGATGTGGTGGGTCCGTATCTGCAGCGACTCGACGAGAAACTTAAGAACGGTCAAAACGGCTTGCCTGTTTCCAACGAGTCGAACTGGGCGGGCAGTTTGCCAAGCCTGCCGAACGCGGTCGGCCAGCCAGCAGGACAGGGTCCTGGGACGGGGAGCGGTTGGGATCTAGGACAACTGATTCCAAACGTGTTGCAAGGCCAGCCCTCAACGCAACCATCAATGCAGCCATCAACACTCGGCGGTTATTTACCAGAGAACCAATCGTCGACCTTACCGTACAACTTTCCGCCACCTGGTTACCCAGCGGGAAACAGTGCGCAACCGAACTACCCACAAATCGGAAACTCCGGCGATTCGAATTCGGTTTTTCCTCCGGCGGGTAACTTTGCGCCGCCGACCGGAAACGGATTCTCTGGCGGCTACGACGGCTACGGAACTCAGTCAGCTCAGCAGCCTAACTACGCGCTTCCTCGCTAGCTCGCGGGAGCGCAGCAATGTCTCTTCGATCGCGAGTCATTACGGGAACTTCGATCTGCTGTTTGCGATTCGCGTGCTGTGAGTTCGACGCCTCTAGAAGTGCATCGGCCTCAGCGTTCGCGCAGTCCGACCTACAAGCAGATTGCAGGGCGGTGCTGAATCGCAAAACCGGAAAACGCGTATTTCCCAGGGAAAACGCGAGACTAAACCGAACATAAGAAACATTATCGGACGTTGCTTTTCGCCGGATTTAGGCCACTGCTGCAACTAACCCGGCGTTGTCTCAGAATGCCAACCGACTCACATGAGCCGGCGGCGCGAATGGGAATGAGCGATTAAGAAGCAGCCGTCGAGAGATCGTTGAACACGCCGATCCTGCGAAATTTTTCATAGCGGCTGTTGATGAGTTGCTCGGGCGTATGCTCGCGCAGTCCGGCCAACGTTCGCGTCAAGTAACTCTTCATGCGCGCAGCCATTTGATGGTGATCGCGATGCGCTCCGCCCAGCGGCTCTTCAATCACGTCGTCGATTACGCCGAGAGCATGCAGATGCTTGGAAGTAAATTTCAGTGCATCCGCGGCTTGCGGCGCAAACTGATGGCTTTTCCAGATAATCCCGGCGCAACCTTCTGGGCTGATCACCGAATAGTACGCAAACTCTAAAACCGCAACTTTATCACCCAAACCGATGCCGAGCGCACCACCGGAACCACCCTCCCCGATGACCACACAAATAATCGGTGTTTTCAGTTGACTCATTTGGAACATGCTTTCTGCGATCACTTGAGCCTGCCCACGCTCTTCAGCACCAATACCGGGGTAGGCGCCCGGAGTGTCGATGAAGCAAATGATTGGAAGGCCGTACTTCTCAGCCAGTTTCATCTTGCTCATCGCCTTGCGATAACCTTCCGGATGGGCGCAGCCGAAATTACACGCCGCACGCTCCTTATAAGTACGGCCTTTTTGATGCCCCACGACCATGACTTTGTACTGATCGATTTTTGCAAATCCGGTCAACATGGCTCGATCGTCACCGAAGAACTTGTCGCCATGCAATTCGACAAACTCGTCGAACACCAATTGCAAGTAATCGCGAGTGTACGGTCGATCCTTATGCCGTGAAACCTGAACGATCTCCCAAGGCGTTAACTTTGAATAAACTTCACGAGTCTGCTCGTTCCATTGGCGGCGCAATTGAATGATCTCTTGTTCGACCACTTCTGTTCGCGGAGATGTCTCGTCGAGCGCTTTGATTCGCGACTCGAGTTCCAGGAGAGGTATTTCGAATTCAAGTCCGTTGGATTTACTCATGGTTCACTAAACTGTTTCTCTGTTGCAGCGGATTGTTATTAGCTTGCGAGCATTCGAAGCAAGGACTACTCGTGCTTGGTCAAACGGCCACCGGATTGGAAGTCATCAAAAATACTGTTTTCTGGAATGCGTGGCGGCTTTTTGAAGATCTTGGTGACTCGCATGGTCTTGAGCAGTTCCCACATCGAATCGAATCGCTGATCCGCCTTCTTAGCCATCGCTTTCTTAATCACGTTCGCATACTCAGGAGTGACGTTGTCGTTGGATACCAGCGGCGATGGAACGGGCGCGGAAAGATGTTTGTTCAGTAGATCGTTGGGACTGGTTCCGGTGTACGGTGGTTTGCCGGTGACGAGTTCGAAAAGTACGCATCCGAAGCTATACACGTCCGAGCGCTGTTCGAGCCGCGAACCACGGATCTGCTCGGGAGACATGTAACTCTTCGTGCCGGAAATATTCTTGGCTTTGCCTCCAAACAACTTCGCCAAGCCCGTTTTGACTTTTTGTGAGATCGTAAAGTCGATCAGTTTCACTTCGCCATCGCGGCTAACCAGAAAGTTGTCAGGCTTGATATCGCAATGTACAAACCCCTTATCATGCATGCACCACAGCGATTCGCAGGACTGCAGAATAATTTTGTCCAACATGTAAGCGATAGACTCAGGGCCACGCCGCAAAGCTTGCTTCATATTGAGTTCGCTGAACAATTCAAGTACCAAGAATGGCGACTCGTTTTCTAATACCAAGTCGTACATCTTGATGATGTGGGGATGCACCAAGGCTTTACCAACCGCATACTCGTTCTTGAGAAAGTTGATTTCCTCCTTGTTTGAACGATGGTCAGGCCGCAGAACTTTCAGAGCGAAACGTTCACCTGTATTGGATTCGATCGCTTCCCAGACTTGGCATGAATTCCCCATACGAATAAGCCGCGCTAGCCGATACGGGCCAAGGAAGTCGCGGACTTTTGTCATTCTTGTTCTCCAGTTCCAGTGGGAGCATCGAAGATGCTCAATTCAGGAATGCGCGGGGGTCGCTTGAAGATTTTTGTAGCCTTCAGGACCTTGAACGCTTCCCAGACGTTGTCGTAACGATCGGCAGGTTTCTTCGCCATCATTACCTTCAGGACATTGGCGAACTCCTGAGTGACATTATCGTTGCCAACCACCGGAGAAGGAATGGGCGCGGAGATATGCTTGTTCAATAAATCTGTAGGGCTGGTGCCCGTGTATGGCGGTTTCCCGCTCGCTAACTCAAATAGAACGCATCCAAAACTGTAAACATCCGACCGAGGATCAAGCGAACCTGCCTTGATTTGCTCAGGCGACATGTAGCTCATCGTACCTGCAACCGCTTTGGGCTTTCCCCCAAACAACTTTGCTAACCCTGTCTTGATTTTCTGAGCTAGGGAAAAATCGATCACTTTGACATCGCCGTCGCGATTCACCAAAAAGTTTTCCGGCTTCACATCGCAATGCAAGTACCCTTGGCTATGCATGGCATACAATCCTTCACACGCCTTTTGGATAACTTTTGGCAGCATGTAACCCACGCTGTCCGGCCCCTTTCGTATGGCTTTCTTCAGCGTGATCTCGCTGAACAACTCCATGGCGACAAATGGCGTGTTTTTGTCCAGGCCGAATTCGAAGACCTTGATAAGGTTCGGATGCTGGAGCGCTTTGCCCGTCTCCGCCTCATTCTTCATGAAGCCGATTTCGTCTTTATCATCGACAAATTTTGGCTTTAGAGTTTTGAGTGCGACGCGCGTCCCTTCCGGTTGCTTGATCGCTTCCCAGACTTGGCTCGAATTGCCGTTATGAATAATTCGGGCAATTCGATATTGCCCAATGACGTCGCGTTCTTTTGCCAACAGAGATCCCCTTTTTGCAGTACTCGAAGGCTCCATGATAAGCCAATCGCTTACAAGCTAAAAGGTTGGTAAGCGCTCCCCTGCCCTGCTCTGATTGCTTTGCTGGCGAGCAATCACAACCTAGCAGCCTGTTGAAAACGCTAATAGTTGTAATAGTGGATCGCAAGCTGCCAGGTTTCTTCTAGCAAAGCGAGACTTACCGAACGCCTAGCGCAGTGCCGCTTACCTTTTGCTAGGGAGCAGGAAATCATCTTTGCGCTGCTTCAGATTGCAAAAAAACGAATCTACAAACTCAGTTGCTGAAGCTTGTAAAGTACAAGCGAGCATTAAACTCAAGGAATCGCTCTTGACGAACCGCCAGTCAGCAGTTGGCAATAAAGTTGACGGACGCTTCGAGTCATGTTGCGGTGCCGGAACTGATCGGTAAAACGCTTCGCTCCCCCCTGCCCTAACTTTACCCGCAGCGCCCCATCAGCGGCCAGTGTCGCAATGGCCTCAGCCAGTCCATCGATGGCTTTTGCAGGCAATAAGAAACCTGTTTCGTTTGGAATTACCACCTCGCGGGCACCGTCCACGTCGTAGCTGATGACCGGTTTTCCTGCGATCAATGCTTGTGGCAGAGTTCTAGCGAGCCCTTCTCGCAAACTTGTGTGGACTAAGGCATCCATAGCACTCAGGTAAAACGGAATTCGCTCGGGTGGCACAAGTCCAGTGAAAAGAAAGTTCTGTGTCATCCCGCGGGCCGCGATGTCGCGCTCCAATTGAGTTCGCAAAACTCCGTCGCCGACAAGAACGAAACGACACTTGGGATTTTTGCGGACGACCCTCTCGGCTGCCTCGATCAAGAACTCGTGCCCCTTCAAATGAAACAGTCTGGCGATTTTCCCAAACAAAACCTCATCTGTAGCGATGCCCAGTTCGGCTCGCGCTGCGTCTCTAAACTGACAGCACGTACTAAATGGCTCGACGTCCATCCCCGAGTAGATCGTTGTGAACTTTTCCCGAGGAGCCACCTGTGCACTGACCATTAAATCTGTCATCGCATCGGCGACGCTGATCATGTGATGGCAACGTCGCGCGGCCCATCGCTCAAGCATGACAAAAACGTGTCTCGCAATCGCACTTTGATAAGGATGAAACGGAGCCCCATGAACCGTATGAACAATGGCGGGCACTTTGCAGTTCCAGGCTGCAACCCGCCCAAGAAAGCCACCCTTGGCGCTATGAGTGTGAACGACATCCGGTTCAAACTGCTTGATCTGCCCTACCAGGGCGCCGTAGGCTCGCCGGTCGTTCAGAGGATGAATCGCTCGTTTGAGAGAGTCGACCATCGCAATTTTCAACCCCCCTGCCCTCCCCTGTTCCAGCAGTTGCCCTTCTGGGCCCGAAGACGGACCGGTGATTAATAGAACTTCGTCACCAAAATCCTTCACCAGATCCAGGCAGTTGTAAAGCGTGTTCTCTTGAGCACCGCCTATGATCATTCGCGTGATTACATGCGCAACTCGCATTGATTAATCGCAATCCAATTCAGAGTATTGCGGGATGCACTTGTCAGTAAAAACAATTTCGTGCGTCAGAGCGGCTATAGGCAAAATCCTAAGGGCCATCTACTTTAACGACTAGGACTATGCACCTCTAGCGAACGCGAAGTGATAGTTGCGAGAATTCACGAAACATTTACTTCGCAACTTGAACCAACTATCGCTAGACTGGCCACTCAACTTTCGGATTCCGCACTGCCCGGAATCAACAACTGCGAAGGCTCAGCAAAGAAAATCTGCAGAAGCTGCAAACCTTGTGGTGGCGCGGTTTGACCGGCCTCGCGTCGATCGAGCGATGCAAGCACCTCGAGCACCCAAGTCGGTGCCTGACGCTGTCGTCCTACGACGACCAGCGTACCAACGATATTGCGAACCATGTTGTACAGAAATCCATCGGCTTCTATTTCGATAGTGATATGCTCGCCATCTAAGTATGGATGCGATTCAATGTCAATTGCTCGTACTGTTCGGACAGTATGCTCGCGCGGACTACCGCTGGTTTCATAGGCTGCAAAGTCGTGTTTGCCGATCAACATCGCAGCCGCCTCTTGCATCGACTTGATGTCTAACCTGTGTTTAACCCACCAATGAAAGCGGCAATCGAGCGGATCAGCGACACGTGAAGCATAGAGGCGGTAGCGGTATCGTTTTCCAATGCAGTTTGCATGCGGATGAAAGTTACTTGCAACCTCTTCACAACTGCGAATGACGATGTCATCGGGAAGATGAGTATTGAGAGCGGGCACCAAGCGGTCAGCCGGCGCTCGCCACAGATTCGTTTTGAATACAACCACTTGCCCAACCGCGTGCACTCCAGTGTCGGTCCGACTGCTAGCACGTGCTGGCCATCGCGGGCATCCGAGTACGGTACCGAGGGCAGATTCTACCATCGCCTGAACGGTAGGTTGGTCAGGTTGATACTGCCAACCGAAGTAATTTGTTCCATCGTAAGCAACGATCAGCTTAAAAACACGATCGTCGCTTCTCGCTTGCTGATTTAGCATTCCCCGCGAGGGATCAATCACGGCTGCTTCATTGCCTTCTCGTGTCAGATTCGACGCGGGCCGCGAGTGAAGCAACGAGCCATCTTCACTCGGGAACATTGGTAAACTTATCTGCCAACAACTTACCAATCTGTACAGCGTTGGTCGCCGCACCTTTTCGAAGATTGTCGCTTACGCACCAGAAACTGATACCGCAGGGATGATTCAAGTCCTTACGAACTCGTCCGACAAAGACATCGGATTTGCTTTCGCAATCACGTGGCATGGGATACTGCTTGGCTGCTAGGTCATCGACCAATGTGACACCTGGAGCATTGCGGAACAGTTCTCGGATTCGTTCTAACGACAGGGGCTCGGCGGTCTCACAGTAGATTGACTCGCTGTGCCCGACGAGAACTGGAACTCGGATACAAGTTGCGTTCACTTGGATGGTGTTATCGCCCATGATTTTATGAGTCTCATGGACCATCTTCATCTCTTCCGAGGTGAACCCCTCATGTTTAAGCGAACCGATTTGCGGAATCAAATTGAAAGCGATGGGATAGGGAAACATACTCGGCTGTTGCGCCGCGCCGCTCAGTTGCAACTGGGTGTTCTTAACAAGTTCCTCTTGTGCGGCCAATCCAGCTCCGCTGACAGCTTGATAAGTGCTAACAATGACACGCTTCAATCCCGCAGCATCGTAGAGCGGTTTGAGAGCAACGACCATTTGAGTCGTGCTGCAGTTGGGGCTTGCAATGATACCTTGATGATCATTGATCGCTTCCGGATTAACTTCAGGAATGACCAAGGGTACTTTCGGGTCCATGCGGAAAAAGGCGCTCTCGTCGACCACGATTGCTCCACGCTCAACAGCCCAGGGAACGAACTCGGCGGCCACCTCGTCGGGTGTGCTTGCAATCACGACGTCGATACCGTCAAACACATTCGGCTCAAGAGCTTCCACCGTGATCGACTTGCCAGCCACAGTGATTTGCTTCCCTGCGGAACGTTTGGAAGCAAGCAGCCGCAATCGTCCGTATTGCAGATTTTGCTGTTGAATCTCTTCCAGCACGATTTGTCCAACCGC
>JANPLP010000335.1:0-7154 GCA_031426595.1 Planctomycetia bacterium
AGTCCAAAACCGAGCTTTCGCCTCGATTCAACCAGCACACAACTGCACTCTCGCGCGAACAATCGCGTCATCAACTGGGCTCGTGGTCATCAGTGACCTTCAAATAGCCCATTAAACCTCTAAGCCAATCGCATGCCACAAGAACCAACGACGTGGAAACTATTTTTCCACTTCCCCAGTGCTCGGTTCAGTTACTGTTCTTTTGAACTGTTTACCCACAAGGACCGAATAATCTGGGTCGCCGACCAGCCCATCTTTGACTAAGAAAATAAAACACCAGGACTCGTTTCGAACTGCGTTTGTCTGTTTACAGTACAAAAAGTCTCCAAATTCCGCTCTTAAGGCACCTCGTTTTGAAACAAAGCTGCCAACCAACCCAGCGTCAAGTTGAGAACGCTCGCGGAACTCGCACTTAAAGCCATCCGCTTCGAAGGTTTGAACTGCCTCAGACACCGTTGTGCCTACGGGAACTTTCTGGGAAATCTCGTGGTGTACTAGGTCAGCTTCCGTAATTCGTACATGCTTTGCTTCGTAAAGTACACACCCAAGCGTAAAACATACTAATAAACCTATGGCTATTGAATTGGCATGGGATAAGTAGGCAAAGTACCCATTTCGATATAACATTTGTCAACCGCGTTTTCTAGATCAGTGTCTTTGCAATCAGGGTGAGGTACGTCTCTATCCTTATAAAGTCTCTTTAAAGTATCTTTGATACAAGCCTTTCGATCGGCTTCATCCGCGTGATGGTCACAAGTACCATCGACACAATGAGCACGTACCTCTGTGCAGTAATATCGCTTACACATTGGTGACGGGCCTAGCTCTCCCAGAAGGACCGTCGAATTGTTACAGCCTCATTTGCAACTGCAGTAGTCAGTCGCATGCATATCTTCATGAATCAATGTTTTGGCAATTTCTTTTCTTGCTTCTTCCTCAGACGTGGTGCTCCTTTCGACGAAATCAGCACATATTGATATTGTTACTTTACGTCGGCCCAAGGGAGCTTTCTCGCATGTTGTACTTCCCCACGCGCGATTTTTGTCATTACATGAAATGCATTGGACGGAAACATCCGTAGTTGGACAGATAGGCTGAATTTCTTTCAATCTGCGAGCTTCCCATTGCGATTTCTTCTCTTGGCATATGGCCATGACGTCCCTCGCCGTAAGTCCACTTGGATCTACACGCTGAAGAAGCTTCCCAGATCCAATCTGACATAAGTTCCATTTAGACCCTCTATACCCGATCGGATCTCTGGATGCGAAGCGTCCGAGATTCGCGTCGTACATTCGAGCTCGATAGTGATACAAGCCGAGCGTTTGGTCCCACTCGCGGCCAGTGTATAGATAACGATTGTCAACGGAGCCGATGGGTAGCAAAGTGCCCGCGGCGTTGGTGATGGTGGTAACACCGTAAGCCGAGTAGGCGTAACGCTCGACGATGGCTGCGGAACTGCTGGTCAAGGCGACGACCGAGTATTGCTGATTGCGATGGTAGTAAAGCGACTCGGAACCGCTGGGCTTGAATCGCAACACCGGTTCGTCAATGTAGCTGGCGTAGACGTAGCGATAAGTCGGCGACGAAGGTGCACTGCTAGCCGTGTAGTCAGCGATCGTCTGCTGACCCGCTTGGACGTAGATAGTGGCTGTCGTGCCGTTATCACGGAAGACTCGGCGACCGATGGCATCGAACTTGTAAGTTACATCCATCGAACCGTCGCTTCCAACGTCGGCTGTGTTCAAGCGGTTGTCAAAGTCCCAAACCGACGTGAGGCTTGTGGTGTTAGGCATCTGGCACTCACTTTGCGTTTGTACCTTAGCGGCATGGCGCGAGCCGTCCGGTTCTTCACACGTTTCTCCGCTAAAACACCGGACGGCTTGCGCCGTGCCGCTACAAAGTGAGTGCCATTGGGCGATAGGCCTGAGGGAAGCAGGAATAAAAGTTATGATCGAAAACAATTGGTGCCATCCATCTAACGTATCCAGCCTGCGGTTCATGTCTTGTCAGCTGTCCGCCGCAAGACTGACCGACGGGATGAAAATGGCGGGGAAGACGAGGCTTTTAACGCGAAGTTGATATCGAATTCAGTTGCATCCAAGACAGTCTCAGCCGATTCGTTATGAACGGAATAGATTACCAGTCGGTTATTGCCAACTGCTGCCTGTAAACTGCTGCCTGCTGACTGCCAACGAACATTGGTGGTGGCGTGGAAGTGTGGGTTGCGGTATCACGACAGCGACAGCCTAACTTTAGAACGTCGAGCCTGTAGTCAGGGGCTGGAATTGGCGGCAAGTCAAAAATTGGGCATTTCGAATTGGCGTACCTGCTCGGTTAGCGTAGGATAGAGGGCGTTCGACAGCGAAGCTTTGTTTCGCTAATTTTCTTTGCGAACTCGGACTTGCGAACTCGGACTAATTGTGGCCGCAGCTATTCAGCCAACTAATGACACTAAACGAACAGAGCCCGTTGAGTCCGAAGCGCTTCGGAAACTAACTGGGAAAACGATCATTTTGTTGGCGCGGTTCTTCAGCGGCTATACGGTTCGCTGGATTGATTGCCAACCTGATACTTGTCAGCGTGTTTACTTCGCGAACCACACCAGCCACTTGGATGCTGTGGTACTTTGGTCCGCTCTGCCGACTGAGATTCGGAACTTGACGCGACCGGTGGCGGCCAAAGACTATTGGGGGCAAACGCGTTGGCGACGGTTCTTGGCGAGTTCCTTCAATGCGATGTTGATCGATCGCAAAGAAATCAAAGTTCATCAAAGTCCCGTCGAGATGATGCTTCGCGAAATGGGCAACACCCATTCGCTGATCGTGTTTCCAGAAGGTAGCCGCGCGGAAGACGGCAACATGGGCGAATTTAAAAGCGGTTTGTATCACATCGCCAAGAAGCGTCCCGACTTGGAATTGGTTCCCGTCTACATGGATAACTTGAATCGCATTCTACCGCGAGGCGAGTACATGCCGGTTCCGCTGTTAAGCAGCATCAGTATCGGTGCGCCGATCTGGCTGGAGTCTGGCGAGCCGAAGTTGGAGTTCTTGAATCGCGCGCGCGAAGCGGTCAGGTCGTTAAAAAGTTGGAGTCGCGACTCGCGCGAGAGTTAGCGAGTGCGTTGTCGAACTAGTCAGCAGCGGCGCGCGTAACCTGTGCTGCGAGAATCAGTAGTGCAACGGATTCGCTCTCGAAATCGACGTGACCGTCTGCAAAAAGAGCTTGAACGCCTCCGCGGTGAAAACTGAATGGCTCGTTATCATTACGTGCATTCATCGCGACCGTGCAACCGGCAGCGATCCCGCATCCCTCGAGTGCGCCGTCGCTGGATGATCCATCAAGCGTGTAAGCGCTTTCGCTGTCAAGCCAGCCGATCCCCTGATCGTTTACTAGATCTCTACGAGCGCCCGTGCGCCGATGAACGCTTGGGCGTGCTGCCGATTCGGTCACCATGATAGTGTTTGATGAACCATCGGTGATCTGTGCAAACTTATTCCGCGAGTCGCGGTGCATCACGGAGAATCGATTTTGCATATCGTATTTGGTCACGTTGAGTTGCGGTCGCACACCCATGACCGTTTCATAATCGGAAGCAGCGATACCGTTAGTCAAAGTCAGCGGGGGACGGGGTGATTTCGCCGTTACTTGGGTGACCTGAGGTTGCAGCGGCGTGCTAGGGCAAATGAAGGTGGGTATCGAATACTGGCCGACCGCAAGATTCGTGGCGTCCCACCAATTCTTGTTCGTATTGTACTGCGCGGAGATGTTTGATTGCTCGAAGAAACAGAGCGTTGTGGTGCGCCAGCTCAAGTAGCTGCCGGTCGGGTTGCTCGGGCCGGGCTTGGTCCAGCCGGAGGCGGGGAATACGCGATGGACCGATTCAAAGTTTAGCAAAGCCAAGCCAGTTTGGCGCAAGTTATTCTGACATTGGAGGCGGCGAGAAGATTCCCGAGCCGACTGTACTGCGGGTAGCAAAAGCCCGACGAGAATTCCAATAATGGCGATTACGACAAGCAACTCGATGAGAGTAAACGCGCGGCACCGCAAGTGAATTGAATCTTTTTGCATACAACCAGTTTGCGTCATGGTTGGCTTGAGATCAACAAGTGGTCCGATGAATTTCGTCGACTTTCCGGCCCGCGTGCTTGATCCTCAGTTGCCTTGCAACGACAATGCTCAACACCTTTCCTAATTTCGCCTCACGGTGTTTCGTTTTCTCTCAACGGACTGCCCGAGACGCATCGCAACTCAATGGGCAACTTAGTTGCCTACCGACGCGGCAGCAATCGGATCGCTGCCCGTGTGTGGGAGGCGCGACCATAGATCAGTTACCTCCGCAACTGTTTTGTTCACTTTCATATCTTTTCCGTAACACTTTCTGTAACGCTTCGTACCTGAATAGGATTCCAACTCAACATGCGTCGAGCTCAATTCAATTTCGGATGGCTGACCGGCCAGATGGCTGTTGGCGTTTTTCTCCTTCACGCCGTCGTCGTTCCTTTGGGTTACTCGCAGGAAGCGAAGCCCGATGCGGCGCCTCCGAGTGCAGAAACGAAACCTGAGATTCCACCGGTTGTAGACGACCCTGCAAAGCCTGCTGATGCAAAGCCTGCTGATGCAAAGGTTGTCGAAGTCAAGGCCAGCGAACCGAAAGCCGAGGCGCAGAAAGCGGAACCCGCCAAGCCAGTGGAGAAAAAAGCTGACGATCGTTTAGACAAGATCGAGAAGCAGCTTGAGGAGATCGGGAAGTACTTGCAGTCGATGAAGCAAACTCCGTCAGCGGAAGCTGCAAAGAGCAGTGCTGCGTCGGCACCTGCACCAACCAAAGCGGACTGGAGTGGAGCGATCTCGCGCGAGTGGCTTAAGGGAATTCGTTGGCGAAGTATTGGTCCGGCTAACATGGGAGGTCGCATTACAGATATCGCAGTTAACGAAAGTGATCCGAGCACATGGTGGGCGGCGACGGGTGGCGGTGGCTTGATCAAAACAACCAATAATGGCATTTCCTTTCAGCATCAGTTTGATAAAGAGGCGACCGTATCGGTGGGTGCGATTGCCGTTGCGAAGACTGACCCGAACATTGTTTGGGTAGGCTCCGGCGAAAACAATCCACGCAACTCGGTTAGCTATGGCGATGGCGTCTACAAATCGCTCGATGGTGGTAAGACTTGGAAGAACATGGGACTGAAGCAATCGTTTCAGATCGGTGAGATTGTTATTCACCCAACGGATGCAAACACGGTTTACGTCGGTGCGCTCGGCCGATTGTATGGCAGCAACGAAGAACGTGGCCTGTACAAGACAACCGATGGAGGAGCGACTTGGGAGCGTTGCTTCTACATCGACGATCGCACTGGAATTATTGATTTGCAGCTTCATCCAACGGATCCGAACACAATTATCGTTGCGGCTTGGGAGCGCCTTCGAGACGGCTTTGATAGTTGGCCGGGCAGTGAAGTGCCACTCCCCGAGGGCTATGACGGATACGATCCGATTCGCAAGTGGGGACCTGGCAGCGGGCTGTACAAGTCCACCGATGCAGGCAAGAGTTGGACGAAGTTGACTAAAGGTTTACCGACCAGCCAGCTCGGTCGCATCGGATTCGATTGGTACCGCAAGGATCCAAACATTTTGTATGCGGTTGTCGATTGCGAGAACATCGGTAAAGGCCCAGCGCCGCTCAACGTGGTTTGGGGCGGAGTAGCTGAGGACGCCGATGGCAAAACGATTATTACTCAAGTTTATCCCAAGAGTCCCGCGGCGCGGGGTGGTTTGATGGTGGGCGATGTCGTCGAATCGATCGGTGATAAGGCAATTGCGACTTTCGACGAGATCATTGAAGAACTGCGCACAAAGAAAGCTGGAGATAAGTTGGTCGTCAACATTCTGCGCAGCGGAGAGAAGAAGGGACTCGAATTCTTACTGGGCAGTCGCTCAAATCGCAGTAGAGGTTTTCAGCCGGGTGTTTGGTTCGGCGGAATTGGGACTGACGACCCAACGGGTGGAGTGAGATTGCTGCAGATTTCAGCGGATGGGCCGGCTGGGAAATCAGGATTGCTGGCTGAAGATATACTGACCGAGTTCGATGGCAAACCAGCCGAATCGTGGGAGGAAATCATTGAGTTGGTCGCTGCGAAAAAGGCGGGCGACAAAGTCAAGGTCAAGTTCACGCGCGAAGGTGAAGCGAAAGAGATCGAGCTGAAGTTGGAAGATCGTGTTATCCCCGCAGGTATGCCAACTCCAGTAATCCAGCCGGATATTTACTTTGGTGTACAAGGTCAAGATGTTCCGAACGGCGGCGGAGCCCGGTTGACTCAAATCACAGCAGCGGGTCCTTCAGAAAAAGCGGGCTTGATGGTGGGCGATGTGATTCAAGCCATCGATGGTAAGCCGTTGGCGAACTACCGCGGAGTCACCGATGCCGTCAAGGATAAGAAAGCTGGGGACAAGCTGGTTTTGAAAATTGCTCGCGCGACGGAAGTAAAAGAGATCGAAGTCACGTTGGAAAAGCGCCCAGCGCCCATTCGGCCCTACACATCCAACTTGGGTGGCCAAGCTCAGAATGTTCAAGACCAACAGGGGAGCAAAGGCTTTGAGTACGGCGGCATTTTCAAGTCCACCGATGGTGGCGAATCATGGAAACGAGTTAACAGCGTCCATTCGCGGCCAATGTACTTCAGCGTCGTTCGCGTTGACCCCAACAACGAACAGAACGTTTATCTGCTAGGCGTGTCGCAATACAAATCGCTGGACGGCGGCATTTCATTTGACGCCAACTTTGGACGCGATGTGCACGCCGATGGACATTCGCTGTGGATCGATCCCCGCGACGGCAAGCATATGGTGATTGGCGTGGATGGTGGTGTGTATCACACGTACGATCAAGGTAAGACTTGGGATCATCTGAACACCATGGCGCTCGGTCAGTTCTATCACGTGGCGATCTCGCCTAAGTATCCGTATTACGTTTATGGCGGATTGCAGGATAACGGCACCTGGGGCGGCCCTGCTATGTCGCTCGATGGCAGCGGCCCGGTGAACGAAGACTGGTTGTCGGTGGGTGGTGGCGACGGATTCATGTGTCGTGTCGATCCGAACGACCCTGATTTGGTGTACTCCACCAGCCAAGGGGGCGCGATGAATCGTCGCAACAT
>JANPLP010000336.1:0-4400 GCA_031426595.1 Planctomycetia bacterium
AACGGTGGCGACACTCGCGGATTTCATTACGTTCAAGGGGGTTACTTCCGCAAGGGCTTTTCGAAACACGGCAGCTTGTCCAATCCTTATTCGTTCGGTTACCTAATGCCGATGGAGCATGAGCCGATTCAACGATTCACACACACTATGTTGGCTGCGCGAGGAACCAGCCTCGAAGCACATATGCCTGATTCGTTGCTGTGCGTCGACCCGCTTCACGGCACACTGGTAAACAGCAAATTAGTGACCCGCGGTTCTACTTACCGTACCGAAGACCTTGACATCGCACTGAAGACGACGGACAAGTGGTTTCGACCTGTCGCGATCCATGACGGACCGGACGGCGCAGCTTATGTCTGCGATTGGTACGACTTTCAAGTGGCTCACATTTACGCGCACGTCGGTAAGCTCGACAAAGAGCACGGTCGAATCTATCGAGTTTCCGGCAATTCTCAAGGAGCAGCATGGAATCCTGCGATGGCTCGCGGGAAGACCGCTGAATCTCTTACCTGGCTACTCAATAGACTTGAGCATCCTTATCGCTGGCAGAGAAGCCACGCGCGGCAACTGATCGCTGAGCATCCTCTGCGCGCGACAGCTTACGAAGCCCTGAATAAGTTGTTGCACACTGATGGGCAAGCGGCACTCGAGTCCCTATTGACAATGCACCTCTGTGGCTGGATCCCCGACACCATACCATTCAATGCAAGCGATTTGATTGCAATCGACTTCAAGTTGCTAATCCAACACCCTTCACCCGATGTTCGCCGCTGGGGAGTTCGGTTGGTATGCGACGATGAGCAAATTGAATCGCCAAGTTTGGAGGAGCTGTTGTTGTTGGCGCAGCGCGAGTCGCATCCGCAAGTCCTGAGCCAGATCGCTTGTTCAGCAAAGCGTTTACCAGCCGAGGCTGCTTTGAAAACGATTGCGAGTTTAATGGACCGCAAACTTCCGCTGGACGACATGCACTTGCCACACTTGATTTGGTGGGCGGTTGAAAAGCACGCGGATGATTTTGAAACGGTCGACCGTCTGTTGCTGAAACTTGATGCGCTGTGGGACAACGAGCTGTTTGTTGGTCAGATCGCGCCCAAGCTGGTGAAACGCTGGGCGATGAAAGGCGGTGCGGCACCGATGTCGCATTTGGCAAAGCTGCTGCAGCACGTAAAGCTGCTCACTAAGCCGCGTCGAGAGCGCGTCGTCGGGCCACTCACCGCTGGTTTCGAAGAAGCTTTTGAAGGGCGAACGCTCGCTTCAGTTCCCGAAGCGGTGCTGAACAGTTTAATTGAGCTTGGCGGACCATCGTTGGCTTTACAACTTCGTCATGGAGAACAATCGGCTTTCGAGCAAGCGATCGAATTCGTTGCCGATACGAAGCAGTCGGCGGCAAGTCGCAGTCAACTATTGCAAATTCTAGCGCAGGTGCCTGCAGCTGAAAAAAAGACGGCTGAAAAGCTAACCGCCACCCTGTTGCGGATCATAGCCGACGAAAAGCAGCAATCGGTAAAGTCGTCGGCGATTGCGGCTCTGGCAATGGGCGGGGGCGAGATTGCGGAACCGTTGTTGATGACGTGGAGTGCTCTGTCGTCGGAATCCCGCGCCGCAGTGGGTGCCCTATTCGCTTCGCGGCCAGAGTGGACTTTGCGCTGGATCGATGGTGTGGAAACGAAACGCGTCGCAGCAGGTGACCTGCCGCTCGAAGTCGTTCGCAGCATGCGTTTGCACGAGGATACAGAATTGCTCGAGCGACTGACACGGATCTATCCCGTCAGCGGCGCGATTGACTTGCCGAAAGCCAAGCAAATAGTAGCAAGAGTTTCGACGATCATTGAAAACGGCAACGGTGATCCGTACGCAGGCAAAAAGCTGTACATGCAACATTGCGGTCGATGCCATACGTTGTTCGACTCCGGTGCGCAGCTTGGCCCGAGCCTTACAGGATACCAACGCGACCAGTTGCCGACTTTGATTTTGAATATTGTTGGTCCCAGTCTCGAGGTTCGTGAAGGGTATCAGAGTTTCGCATTGCTCAACGATGCAGGGCAATTGCTGACTGGTTTCCTTGAACAGGATTCCCCCGATCAAGTGACACTGCGTGCCGTGGATGGTCTTGCGCACACCATCGAACGCGATCGCATCGAATCGATGAAACCTCAGTCACAATCGCTGATGCCCGAAGGTTTGTTGGAGAGTTTAAGCGAGCAAGAAGTCCGAGACCTGTTCGCGTACCTGCGCAGTTCCCAGCCGCTCAGCGACGGAAGTTGAGTCGAGCGAGTCTGTTCGACGAGCGGCATTTATCGATGCGATTCATTTCAGATAACCTATAAGAGAGCGAACTATGCGACTGCAAAGATTGATTCTGATAGTGGCGGCATTTATGCACTTCGGTGCAGCAACTTGTTCCGTTCCCGGCCAAGAGGTAAAGCAGATGCGGTTAGGAATGATCGGTTTGGACACTTCACATGTGCCTGCGTTTGCCAAGCTGATCAACGATCCGAAAGGGGATGGTCGATTAGCGGAGATGCAAGTCGTTGCGGCTTTTCCGGGTGGCAGCGCGGATCTACCGAGCAGTCGCGATCGCGTAGCTGGTTTCACGAAGCAGCTTGCGGATATGGGAATTGAGATTGTGGACTCGATCGATACGCTATTGACCAAAGTAGATGCCGTGTTGCTTGAGAGTGTTGATGGTCGCAAACACTTGGAGCAGGTCTTGCCGGTATTCCGTGCTGGCAAGCCTGTGTTCATTGACAAGCCGCTTTCCGGAAATCTCGCCGATGCACTGGCCATTGATTTGCTTGCGAAGAAGTACAACGCGAAGTGGTTTAGCAGTTCATCGTTGCGATTCAGCGCTGAAACGATTCGCTGGCGCGAGGATCCCGCGCTGAAGGGGCAAGTTCGCGGTGCGTCGAGCTGGGGGCCATGTTCCTTAGATCCAACGCATACGGACCTGTATTGGTACGGTGTGCATGGCGTTGAAACGCTGTACACCGCGATGGGGACTGGATGCCAATCCGTAACTCGATCGCATTCCGATGGGACCGATTTCGTGGTGGGGCAATGGGCGGATGGGAGAATTGGAACGTTCCGCGGCATTCGCGATGGAAAAGCAGATTACGGGCTGGTGGTCTATGGAGCCAAAGCGGTTGAAGTCGGCGGCAAGTATGATGGCTACGCACCGCTGGTGATGCGGGTGTTAGATTTTTTTGCTGGTGGAGCAGCGCCGGTCGAGCCTCAAGAAACGATTGAGATGTTCACGTTCATGGAAGCGGCCGATGTGAGTCTCGAGCGCGGCGGGATTCCGGTGACTTTGGAGTCAGTCAAGGCAGCCGCCCTGATCGAAGCTGAGAAGATCGTTGCGAAAGTGGACGCAAAGTAAATCCGACAAGGTGAGTGTCGCAGAGCAAGCGATGCATGATGGGTTCCCTCGCTTCAAGGAAATTTGGCGGGGCGAGGCGGGGCGAGCTTAGCGAGACAACTGAGATGCGTTGCAGCGACGGCAGCGCGTCCTTTCCAGCCCGCGGAGTCAGCGCATTCAACGAGTCGGCTGAGGATGTCGATATAGTCGGTCATACGCTGTGCACCAAGATCCCAACCTGCGCGATAGTAATTATCGTACGCCACTGCGTAGTGGCCCTCTCGCATGGCTTGCTTACCTGCGCTCATCCAGTAATCTTGAACCGCACGTTGTAACATTCGAGCTGGTGTTTGCCAAATCTGCTGTACGTAGCTATCGTCGCGTTGCTCGGGCGTTAAGTGCTCGCGAAGCTTCCACAGCTCGGCCAGCGCAACCTTGCCAAAATACGGGTCGAACCCATGTGAGCGCAAGCGAACGGATTGATTGGAGAAGGCGCTGGCGAAGCGCCCTTTGAAATAAACATCGCAGGCAACGGCAAAATCACCTCGGCGCTGCGCTGCCCAACCTGCGATGTCTACGGCCCAAGCAAGATCCGTCCGCCGGCTGAGGACCTTGAGCGCTAACGCTTCCGCAGTCACCCAGTCCTGAACATCGGATTGGATGGCGGGTCGCCCGAGGCTGTGGAGGAGCTCCTGAATTTGGTGCAGCGCGTTGTAAGGAATCTGCTGTACATCGAATAACCAACGCACGTAATCGGGTTCGTAATTCATCCCCAGCCGCTTCCAAATCTCGTCCCCGGACAGCGAACTGATCGAAGACTGAAGGACAAACTCAATCTGATCGCAACTAGCGGCTGGCCCCACCCAACTTGATTGCTCAAGGATTTTAAGCGCTGACGAGTAATTGAATTCGGTCAACGATTGCATGATGGCATGCAGCGTAGATTGACTGTCCGACGTAGAACTCAGCGATGCCGTCAGCCAATGCCGTAATCGCTCGCCGTGCAGAAGCCGGACTTCTTGCATTCGTCGCGCGTGCGACACGT
>JANPLP010000337.1:0-2869 GCA_031426595.1 Planctomycetia bacterium
GATGATTTGTATTGATCCGACGTTTGCGAGTTGATCGCCGCGCAAGTTCTTGGAGACCGTCGTTGGCAACGCGGAAGCTTTCTCGAGCAGAACGCGGGGGCTCCCTTTTCCTGTCACCGGATCGATGGCCAGCAGACCGAAATCGTAAGCCGTTGAAGGAATCGCATGTGCTACTTTCGAATCCGCTGGCTCCAACGAACCGAGGTAACGCGACTGCAACGCAGCGCCTCGAGCAATGTCTGATTTTTCTAACACCTGAAGTGACGATGCTTGCGGCACCACGCTACGCACCAACTCTTGCACCGGGCGCATGTGCATCAGAGAACCGACCAGGAGAACTTCATCAATCGCAGCGATCTCGCATTTCGCCAGTTTGCATGCGCCCGAAATGGTCTTAGCGATGGACTCGCTGAGGGCGGGCGTCAACTTCATGAAGCCAACTTGCGTGACCGCCTGCTCGATAGTCACTCCCAGCCACTCAAACCGCACGTCAACTTTCGCTGCGCGGGTCAACCGGTCCATCGACATTTCAATTGTGCGTTGCAGCCTCGTTGCGGCGGCGACGTCATCACGGATAGATTTTCCGGTCAGTTCGGAGAGCTGTTGCGAAAAAAAGTTCGCTAGCTGACTTTGCCAAAGCAATGATCCAAGTTGCCAGTCACCGCAGCTTCCGAGCGCTTGGACGGTGGTTCCTTGAACCTGAATCACACTGGCTTCTAAACCGGTTCCACCCAAATGCACGACCAGTAGTTTGCAATCTTTGTTCTCGGCATTCGAGGAAAACTTCGATTGGACATCAACCCACGAGAGCGCGAGCGCTAGAGGTTTATCGAGCAACTGCAAAAGTTCTATACCAGCGATTTGACAAGCGACTTGAATCGCGCGTCGATGCATCTGGTCATAGCAGCTTGGAACGGTCACCACTGCGTGCGTTGCATTGGGTAGTGTCCCGCGGGCCGAGGTCATCAACTGCTGCAAAATCGCAGCGATCAGAACCTCCGGCGCTGCCTGACGTCCCCCCAGCGTTCTGGAAATTTCTTTGGCACCGATCCAACGTTGGAGGCTGTGCAGTATGCGTTCAGGCTGAGTCTTACGCATCTCCGAGGCATCACTTCCTACTTTCAAATGCTCTCCATCACTCCAGAGCATATTACGCAGGTGCTGGCCGCTCCCCGAACGTGGCTCGAAAATCTGTGGCGAGCCTTGCGGGTCGCAATAAGCGACCGTTGACGCGAGCATCCCAAGATCTATTGCCACCGGCTGGATTTTGGCCGCAAACGTAGACGTCTTGGTTGCAATGCTCGTGCTTTGCTCACCCAACAAACGTCCCATCCCTTTCACAAACGATGGGCCGGCAACAGAAGCCCCCGCGGTCCTTGCGCCAGGCACACTATTCGAAAAGCTTGGCGCCGAAGGTTGCGGAGGTATCAAATGCAATTGCTGCAGCACGCTGGACAATTCACCCGCGGTCGAGAAACGATCGTTTGGATTTTTAGCGACCAGACGTTGGAAGATTGCATCGAGTCGCAAGTCGACATCGCCGCGCACCTCATACAAGGCGGGCGGTTTCTGTCGCAGTTGAGCAAGAGCGACTTGCATTTGCGAACCGCTGAACATCGTACGTCCAGCGATCAGATAAAATAGGGTCGCGCCTAGACTGTACAAATCACTACGGCCATCGACTGAATCGGGATGCTCAACTTGTTCCGGAGACATATACTCCGGAGTTCCCATAAACATTTTTTTCTCAGGTGTGTTCTCACCCGCTGACTTGTTGAACGTTGCCAGCCCAAAGTCGAGAATCTTCAAGCGACCTTCTGGAGTCAACATCATATTGCCAGGTTTGATATCGCGGTGCACGATGCCCATTCGATGCGCGTAATCGAGCGCATCGGCGGCTTGATGCAAAAGATGCACAACTTCGGCCGTCGACAACGGACCCAACCTTGCGATACGTCCCGAAAGCATTTCGCCCTCGACCAACTCCATGACCAAAAAATGGACGCCACTCTGACTGCCGGCGTCAAAAGCAGTGACAATGTTTGGATGCATCAGCTTTGCGACAGCGCGAATCTCATGAAAGAAGCGCTCCAGCAACTGTGTATTGTCAGCGATCTTGCGGCTGAGAATCTTAACCGCGACAAGTCGGTTCATCGTGCGATGCTCCGCCCGGAAGACTTCTCCCATCCCCCCCGCGCCGATGCGATTGAGCAGTAGGTATTCGCCGAGCAATGCTATGGGGCCAGCAGACGCGTCTAGAACCGCCTCGTTTATTTCGAAGTCGTCATCCTCACCGCTATTCCCATCGAGCTGATCTCCCGGCGCAGACATGCGTGTCACATCGTTGTGGCGACGTCGCTGCGGTTCATGAGGAGAGGATTCAGACATAAGTTTGTCTTGAGAAAGGAAGCGATTGGTAAGTCCAATTTTAGACCAGCTCGGTTACAATGTCTCCTTAAATAGGCTTTGAGGGCGAGCTAAAGTACCCATATTACGGCAATTTGCTGCCAATTTTTCCGCTGAAGACAAGCCAAAGCGTCGCTGTTCCAGGAAGTCCGCTAAACCAGAAGTTTGCGAGATTCAAGCATGCAAATGTTAGCCATCGTGGTCGTTTCTGCCATCATTTTGACCATCGCCTATTTCACCTATGGGCGATTGCTGGCAAGTTTGTTTCAGTTGGACGATAAAACGCCGACACCAGCCGTCACGATGCACGATAACTTGGACTATGTCGCTTGCGATACAGCGCCTCTCCTAAGCCAACATTTCTCAGCGATTGCAGCGGCGGGACCGATCGTTGGTCCTATTTTGGCCGGTGTTGCGTTCGGGTGGATGCCCGCGCTCATTTGGATTTTGATCGGGGCGATTT
>JANPLP010000338.1:0-2768 GCA_031426595.1 Planctomycetia bacterium
GCTCCCGTGGATGACTTGTTCGGCGGCGACTTGATTGATACCAGCCATGAACGAATGAGCGAGCTTGCCAGTCTCGATTCGTTTAGCGAACTGCAGGGAATTGATCTGGTGCTGCAGGAGATCTCAGGTGCGATCGGATCGTATCAAATCAATGCACCCGGCGCAGGCGAAACCGCCATCGAACCTTTCAAGTCTATCGACAGCCAACTTAACAATATTGATAACGCAGTCCTTCGCATTGAAAGCGAACTTCAATTGAAACCTCTCTAGATCTTGGAAGCTGTTAAGTCTCAATCTGCTTCTTACTCTATTTCACGCTGGTCACTTTCCGGTCAAGTCCACCACTCATCAAAGGGTAATCATGATTCGCAACGTATTCGTCGGATCCGCTCTATTCCCAGTGTTGTTATTGGGAATGACACAATTAGCATATCCACAAGCTGCACAGCAGAGAATTCATTTTGCAAGAGACGGCAAGATGCAGGTTGCTGATCGATGGCTGATATTCATTGTTAACTTGGAGACTTTGCAAACAAAGTTTGTGGCGGACAATGGGGGCCGTGGCATGGGAGGCATGGGTGGCATGGGAATGGGTGGCATGGGAATGGGTGGCGATGGAAGTGAAGGTGGCTATGGTGGTGAAGGAGGCAGTGGTGGTGAAGGAGGCAGTGGCATGGGGATGGGGATGGGCGAAAGTATGCCTACGGCAGAGCGCACGGTGCATGCGTTTATTTTTGACAGCGAGCAAACGAACGGTCGCTCGCGGGTTGAAGTGCTTTCACGAGTACAAAACGGTGCAGAGGGCGGCATGGGTGGCATGGGCTCGAGCGGCATGTCATCCGCTGTGGGGCAATTCGTGACGCTTGAGAAAATCAAGTTTGCAGCGAGCAGATCAAAGAAATCTGCTGCGGAACCTGCGGCGTTCCTGAGTCCAGAGGTGGCTGAGTTCATTCGCAAGAGTGTTAGTTTAATTGTGTGGAAGCGCGATGCCATCAGTCTTCTCCGCACACGCCAAGACCATCCAGAACAACTATCCGCCACGGAGTCGCTGCTAAAACAACTGCTGAACGAAGAATATGACCTGCAACTCGCTCGGCAACAAATGGAGCTGACTCGACTCCACGAGCGTTTGAAGAGCGTCGAAGTCGAAATCGCTCGTCGTCGACGGGCTAAAGACCGCGTCGTCGATGTGCAGCTTGGCAAACTCGTCCTGGAAGCACAGGGGATACTCGAGGAGTGACGAGCCCAATGGATTGCGGACCGATAGTAAAGAAAATAGCTCGCCGTTTCGGGCGAGCTATTTTTGTTAGTCTATAGGAACCATTCGCTTATGTAAGCCGCGTCTTTGAAGTCTCCAGTGAGTGGGCAGCGGAGTGGGCTTGCTGGACTGCAGATCAGTCCCACCACCATTGGTCGGCTGCGAGATTCTTGAGATTGAGCGCGTCGTGCTGTTTGGCGATCGCGCCATCTTCGTCTGGCAAAACATTCTCGGACTTGAGAGCTTTACGAGCTTGGATTTCGACGCCGCCACCGATAGGAGTGATGAGGCGAGTGCCTTTGATCACGGCATTAATCGCCGTTTCGACTTGGCGGGGCGCTGGCAACGTTTCAACTGGGAATTTGTCCTCGTGACCCAGCACACCTTGGTCCCAGTTCGCTTGATCGTACAACTTGCGATCTTGGATGAATGCGCATGCGATACTTAAGTCAACCAAGTTGCGAAGTTGACCGTAGATCGGGCTCTGGGCGGCGATGGCTTCGAATTTCTTGGTGAAATCTGTCGTAAACGCTTTGCTGGCTGGGTTCATTGAACCGCCACGCGTCTTGCGAGAACCGTCGCGATTGACTTGCTCATCTTCACCGATGAGTTTGAGTCCCTGGCCGACCATCTGCATCGCATGACCATCTTGAGTGCAAGCCACCGAATTGTAATCCGGTACAAAGAACCAACGAATCAGGGCATTATTAGGTACAACCGACGAGCCGAGTTTCTGGATGTAAGTGGTCATGGGCACTGGAGGAGTTTCCAGGCCGATACCGATCAACTTCATTCGGTAGTCAGCTTCGGTGAGCACATGAGCAAAGTGTGACGTGCGGGGGACACCTTCGAGCGTAACTTCATTCATCCCCAGGCTTTGACGCAGGGCGTTTACAATCATTGGAACTTGATTGGGTGTGTAAGTCGATCCGATCTGTTTGAGCGTCTCCTGCATCCGCGCCAAACCTTCCTTAGTCGGGTCGATTGATACGCGGATCAAAGTTGACGAATCACCCTTCGGCGGAAAGGCTCGCATCGCGACCGCGAGGTCTTCGAGCAAAATGCATGGCTTGCCGGAATCAACTCCGACCAGGCGGCCCTGTGCATCACGACCAAAACCTTCGGCTGGACCCGCCAAAACAATGTCGCCAGTCTCAGGGTAAAAGAACACATATTCCAGTCGTGTTAAACCGGCTAGCGTTAACATATCAAGGCTCAGCGGCCCGTTGCCCTGCAACTTTTTCGCCACCTGAGCTTCAAGTCGATTAAGTGAAACCTTGCGCAGTTTTGTGGGCTGTGCCAATTCACGTGGCAAAGCTCGTTTGGCAGCTTGTAAACGCTGCATGTTCAACATCGGGTTATTTTGCATAACGCGAAGCACACCTTGTGCATCTATCTCGACGCCCGCAGCACCTAAAGTGCCAGAGGTTGCACCGCCTGCCGCGCCACCTGCCGCTCCGCCCGCCGCACCACCTGCGCCGCCACCACCCGCCCCGCCGCCTGCGCCGCC
>JANPLP010000339.1:0-3373 GCA_031426595.1 Planctomycetia bacterium
TCAGGGCGTGCCACCCAAATACGACCAACCCTAAAATTAGATCTGGACAAAGCACTAGTCGAAGTTTTCGCGATCCTTTTCGGCTCAATTTTATCGTCCGGACGTGGGGTGAGGCATTCCGAGTTTGACATTAAATCAGGATTTGCCTACCATTCCCTCCGCTAAGTACCCCAGGTTAACAGCTTAATGGCTGGGGTTGCAAATCGAATCGGCATTTTTGCTTGTACAGTGAACGGATTTTCAGTCCCAAAAGTCACTTGCTCGACAGCTTGGAGCCCCTATGAATGCGGCTGATTTGGAGAAGTTTCGCGAGATACTGATCGCTTTGCGGCACCGGTTGCGGGGCGATGTGAGCATGATGTCGGAAGAAGCCATGGGTGGCATGGATGGCGAGTTCGGCGACAATCGAGCTCCGTTGCATCCCGCGGACGTGGGCAGTCACAGTTTTGAGCAAGAATTTACGCTGAACCTGCTCTCGACGGACGGCGATCGTCTGGAGCGCATCTCGGTCGCTCTTGTAAAGATCTCCGAGGGAACGTACGGTACCTGCGATGAATGCGGAGGTCGCATTCCTAAAGCAAGGTTGGAAGTCATCCCGGATACCCCGTGCTGTGTCAAGTGTGCCGAAAAATTGGAATCTTAAGGTGAGCGAATCGAAACTCGCTAGCGCTGAACTATCCGGCTCGGTCGACTCGCCTTCGCGAGCGGGTCTTGCCCTCCGATGGTTCGCCTACTCTGTAATTGCCATTGGCGGCACTGCTGTTGATTTATGGACAAAGCAGGCTGTGTTTGCAGCGCGCGGATTGCCTGGTGAAATGCTTCCCTGGTGGTTGATTGAGCCTTATGTGGGAATCGAAACGGCGGTCAACCCAGGTGCCTTGTTTGGTATGGGGGCGGGTTGGGGCAAGTTGTTTGGAGCGCTTTCGATCCTTGCTGCGGTGGCGATCTGGATCTGGCTTAGCAAATTTCAAGCGATCAAAAGTTGGTGGTTGTTGATTGCGCTGGGCTGTGTGACGGGCGGTATCTTTGGCAACTTGTACGATCGACTTGGATTGTGGAACCCGCCCGCGGATCGCACTGACTGGCAGAGCGGTGTGCGAGATTGGATTTTGTTTCGCTACGAACAGTATACGTGGCCGAACTTTAACATCGCTGACAGTCTGCTTGTGTGCGGCGCGATTATGTTGGCCGTGCATTCGTTCATGACGCCTGTGCCTTCTAAAGAGTCTGCAAAGTCTGCTGAAAAGCATGCAATCTAGCACCCCGTTGCTTTCCATTTGTGTTCCGACTTTTAATCGCGCCGCGTTGCTGGATGTTTGTTTAGCGAGCGTGTTGCCGCAAGTCGCAGCCTTTTCGGCTGAGGTTGAGTGTGTAATTTCTGATAATGCCTCTAGCGATGCCACACGAGCTATTCTTGCGAAATATCAAGATCGGTTTTCGTTCTTGCGAGTGCATCGCAACGAAGCGAACATCGGTATTATCGGCAATATCACCAAAGTTGCATCCGAGTTGGCGCGCGGTGAATTCGTGTGGTTGGTCGGCGACGACGATGTGCTGGTCAAGGGAGCGGTCGAAAGAGTGCTTCAGCGATTGCGGCAAAGCCCTGAAGTGGACTTGGTCGCATTCAACGTTGGATATGAACCGGCGACCGCGCGACCTTTGGCAGAGCAGGCAAACGGTGGTGTGGTGTTCAAGTCAACTCGTACGCTGCGGTGTGCGGCTGCTGAAGGTGTGGTTCCCTTTGAGCAGTTATTTGAAGGGCCTTGCGCGGACCTGACAGCCATGTATTCGTTGGCACTGCGGCAGCGGTTGTGGAAGCTGCATTATCCGCTAGCGTCGACCGCTGAACCCTTTTCTTCAGTTGAATCGACTTATCCACACGCGGCTATTATCGCTGAACATCTGCCCGGCAAGTCAGCGGGGCTGATAGCTGAGCCAGCGGTGGTGATTTATGAAATGCCAAGTGAGCAGTTCAGTTGGGCGAAGCACCATGCGAAGACCGTGTTGATTTACTTCACGGAGTTATTGCAGCGTTACGAGCGTGCGGGGGTTCCTCGCAGAGTATTAGAACCCTATTTTCGTTACCAATTGTTGCACCGGAGCGGCGAACTGGGGGACTTGATGTTCAATCGCAGTACTGCGGGAGGTTTTCGCGACGGGTTAAAGTTTGCGTGGATGTACCGTCGCTTCCCAGTTTTGTTGATGCGCTCGCTGCTCATTGCTTGCTCGCATCCGAAGGCACCGAAGGTCCTCTCTATTCCATTGCAAGCCTGGTTGAATCGAAGGAATGAGCGTTGATCGGTTGTCTGGGATTGAGTGTTCGCAGTGCTTTGCGGCGTGGCTGTAGTCCATGGCTAGCCGCGATCTGCTTGTCTATAATCGTGCGGATAAGTTGTCTGACCATGATTCCGGTAGGTCCGATCGAGGACGACTACGCCGAATTTCTCACGCGTTGCTCGCTCTTGGCTACGCTCGACAATCAAGCGATATTATCCGTGACTTAGTATGGTGCACTTTTGTTGAACGAGATGCCATCCCGAACTCGCCCCAAGCGAATCGCACTGACGATTCACTCGCTGTTTGGTGGCGGTGCGGAACGGTTGATGAGCCAACTGGTATCGCGGTGGTGCGCGGCAGGTCATGAAGTTCATTTGATCACTTGGTCAACGCCTGACACGGATCAATACGAAATTCCAGCCTCCGTTAATCGGCGTGGACTGGGGTTATTGAGAGAGAGTAAATGTCGCTGGCGGGGGATGGTCGCCAACTTTCAGCGAGTGCAAAAGTTGCGGGGGACGCTGCGCTCCATTCGGCCCGATTTGCTGGTCAGTTTCTGCGACCAGATGAACATAGTTGCGTTGCAAGCGGCTCGTGGGATGGACGTGCCGGTGGTGATCTCCGAGCACAGTCATCCAGCGAAGCAGCAGCTTAGTCGCTTGTGGGAAGCGTGGCGCGCACGTGCCTATCCGACTTGTACGGCTTGTGTTGTGCTGACGGATGAGATTGCGGACTATATGCAACGCTGGATTTTGGCGGATCGAATTCGCGTGATTCCTGCGGCCATCTCACCGCCCGTTGAAGTTGCGAGAGTTCCTAGGGATGACAATGTTATCGTAGCGGTCGGTCGTTTGAGTCGGGAGAAAGGTTTTGATTTGTTGGTGGAAGCTTGGCGGCAGATTCATCATCAGCTTCCAGGTTGGCAGTTGCGAATTGCGGGTGCTGGCCCGCAACTGGCGACCTTGACAGAGCAAACCAAGGATCTGCCTTCAGTTCAATTGCTTGGCTGGGTACAGGATACTTGGCCCTTGTATCAGCAGGCGACGATGTTCGTGTTGCCAAGCCGTTATGAAGGATTTCCGGTTGCACTTGTTGA
>JANPLP010000340.1:0-2691 GCA_031426595.1 Planctomycetia bacterium
ATTGCCCCCCGCCGCTTGTGGGACGGTGGCAATCATCGCAAAGGGACGGTGCTAGTTAAGCTACTCCCTTACATTGAGCAGTCTGCATTGTTTAATTCGATTGACTTCCGTTACGACGTACATGCCCAGTTGAACGGCGGCGACGGCCCGGGACAACCTCCCGTCGCTAACAGGGTTAATATGCGCAACGTTTCCTTGCCAACATATCGATGCCCAAGCGACGGAACATCTAGCCGTGTTCTCTCGCAACAAAATCAGTTGTACAATTACTCGCTGTCAATCGGCAATAACAACATGGACGCCCAAGGGGGTTGGTGTAACCTTTTCCCCGTGAACTCGCATCTGACACGGGCTTCAGGCATTGTAGGCGGTAATTTATTCAACAACGGCGGTAATGGCCATGGCCATTCCTCGCCCTACGCCAGGGGTAACGGCCAAAGCGGCGTAATTAGCCGCTGTGACTGGTCAGCCCGATTTGCTGATCTGTCCGACGGGACCTCCAACACGATTGCTGGTGGAGAGATTCTCCCATCGTGCCACGATCATCATCGAGGTGGCGGGGGTTGGTACGATGCGAACGGTCAATGGACTGCAACGACAGCTAAGATTAACTTCAATACCTGTCGCAAGCAAGGTATCTCAGACACTGCGACGAACTGCAACGACCATCGTAACTGGATGACCTCCGGAGGATTCAAGTCCGACCATACGGGCGGTGCGAATTTCGTGATGGGTGATGGTTCCGTACAATTCTTGTCGGATAGTATCGATTATGTTTCCTATCAGCGCCTCGGTTCACGAAACGATGGCGAAGCACAGAGTATTGATCAGTAGCGTGTTCAAGAAGTAAATGATTCGTCTGTGGCTGGTGCATTCAAACGTTTGCGCCAGCCCTTTTTCATGGGGAAAAAAGATGCGTGCGTTGTGTTTACTAATTCCCGCCATGGCTCTATTTGTGCTGGGTTGTGGTGGTGGTGGGTCGATTCCACCAGTGCCCGTATCGGGAAAGGTGCTTGTAGGTGGAAAGCCAGTTGAGGGCGCAGTCGTGACGTTCTTAAGCCAAGCTAAAGAAGGTGGGCGTTCTGCAAGCGGTAAAACCGACAAAGATGGGGCTTTTAAGTTAACAACAGCTAAAACAAACGACGGAGCCCCTCCCGGCGAATATACGATTACGATTGCCAAGCAAGAGATGAAGGCAGGTGGTAATGCACCTATTGACATCAACGCGGGTGGTGACGTCAGTGCCGCCTACGGCCAAGCGATGGCGGCTGCGGGCAGTGGTAATATGAGCAAAGTGCTGAAGGATATTCTCCCTGCAAAGTACGCCAACGCTGCAAGTTCTGGACTAACACGGACCGTCGTCAAAGGCGAAACGAACGAATTCGAGTTTGAACTTTAATAGTACAGTGCATAAGTGTTATCTCCGCGTGTACTCCGTGACTTGGAGATGCGCTGGAACCGAATCTTGAGGCCACGCGTCGGCGGCGCGGGGCCTCATTATTCTGCTTTGTAGGAAAAAAGATGTGTCAAAAGCGAGTTCGAAAAAGAGCGGTCCGCAATCGGCCTTGCGACGGTGGTCAAGACCTTTATTGGCGGGCCTTTTCCTTCTGCTAATCGCGGCCGTTTGGTTTCTGGATGCACCGAGCCTCTGGTTGCAATCGCTTGCCGAGCGCGACCTTCAGCGACACGAGCCCCAGTTCGCACAGACGTGGATCAGTCGAGGGATTGCTTACTCACCCCGAAATCCCGACTTGCATCTGCTTGCTGCCAGGGCAAAACTTCAGCTAAACATGAATGGAATTGCATTGGAACATGTCGCTGCTGCTGCGGATTTTGGAGGAATTCCTGAACAAGTGCTTGCTTTGCGATTGATGGCGACGGCTCAGCGTGGAGACTTGCAGGCTGCCGAACAGTTGATGAACTGGCAATCTGACTCAGCCCTTCCAAGAGAAGCATACGAAGCTATCGTTCGCTGCTTCCAGCTCAATGATAAATTGGACCGGGCAAAACTTCTGCTCGACAAGTTGGAGGCCTCCGGCGAATTGCCCGAGATGGTGGGCTATCAACGCGCCCGCAATCTGGAAATCGCGGAGGATTTCGCCGGCGCCGCAGCCCTTTTTGCGAATTCACAGGCCGCCCATCCAAATAGCGCTCGTTCAGCTTACCGTGCCGGCAAGTGCTACTACCAGCTGCGAGAGTTCAAGCAAGCTGAAGGCATGTTCCGCAAATCGCAAATGAATCCCTACGAAGACATCGCGGCGATCGAAATCGCCAATTGCTTATGGGAAGAAGGAGAACTTGATGAGGCGCAATCAGAGATTGAAAACCGCTTGCAAATCAGTCCCGCAACTATGCAATCTCTGTACTTGCAAGTCGATGAATTTCTAGACTACGATCGCGCAGCTCTCATCGGTGCTCGGATCGCAGATGCTCGCGACAATCCTGCGCGGGCGGTTGAATTACTGGAGCGCGTGTTGGCCTATAACCATCGAGATTTCGAAGCCAGATCGCTGCTTATCAAGAACCTGCGGTTGTTGAATCGTGAATCGGACGCGGATGCTCTGGCGAAAGTGCAGGCTCAAATGGTTGCCAATAGAGAGCGTTGTGCCGCGTTGCGAATGGAGCTTTTTGAAAACCCCAGAAACGTTGAGAAACTCTGCGAGTTGGCGGAGCTTTATTGGTATACTGAAT
>JANPLP010000341.1:0-8503 GCA_031426595.1 Planctomycetia bacterium
TGATCGCTTATTCTTTGTCGCTCGGAATCGCGCCTGTTTCATGTAAGTCCTCGGCCAACACATATGTGTGCATCTGTTTGCCGTCGAGTTCCGGTTCGGTGCGAGCCAAGATGCGACCGCGGAGTCGCAAGCGACCGAGAGTGTCGCGCTCGTACAGGTCGGAATAGATTTCAGCCGGCACGGCGCCGCTCTCCAGAAGTTTTGCCGCGATGCGATAAGTTGCGGCCGTCGTTGAACCAAAGCGGAACCAACCGGTATCGGTGGCGATCGCTGCGTACAGTGCAGTCGCCATCGGTTTAGTGATTTTGACGTTCAGTTTTTCGCTGAGCACTGAAACCAAATGGCCGGTTGCTTCGGCGCTGGTGTCCTTGAAAAATTCAGTTCCTAAGTCATCTTCGCCAACATGGTGGTCGATGCACAGCTTGGTTCCCTTGAAGTTTCTTAGCACTTCACCCATAGGGCCGAGCTGAGCCCATGCGCTGGTGTCGAGAACGATCAAGCAATCGCCGTCCACTTCGCTTTGGGAAGTGGTCTCACCGATCACTTCGATCATTTGCGAAGGATCAAGGAAAGAAAGCGACGGAGGCGTTGGATTGCCGTTGACGATCCGAACGTCCTTGCCGAGTTGCTTGAGGATGCCGGCCATGCCAAGTTCACTGCCGAGTGCGTCGCAATCGGGACGGATATGGCTAGTCAGAATAAATCGTTGATGAGGCAGGATGCGTTGAGTCAGAAGGTCCCAATTCAAGGACATATTTTAGCCGATGCTTCTTTTGGAACGAGGTTGGTGAAGCTCATATGGTGCTTGAAAACCGCTAGATTGACAACCGCACGAGTGGCAGTCATTGGTCTGCAGCGACATAATTCTTGAAAATCGTTCGGCAAAGTTCAATGTCGCTGGCTATCTGATTTTTTAGCTCCCCTGGAGAATTAAACTTCCGCACGTCCCGAAGGCGATCAAGAAAGATGCACCGTAAGTTCGAATCGTACAGTTCGCCGCTCCAATCGATCAGATGGATTTCTATTTTCACGGCATCTTCACCGAAGGTTGGGTTACCGCCAATATGTATTGCCGCTGCACAGTATCCGTCGCTCATAGGCACGCAGCCTGCGTAGACGCCATGGGGTGGAACGAGTGAAAGCACGTCCATCAAATTAGCTGTCGGCGTGCCTATCGTTCTTCCTCGCGCGGCTCCATGCCCAACTTGACCCGAAATTTCATAAGGCTGAGTCAGTAGGCCATTTGCCGCCGTTATATTCCCTTCGTTGATCAACTGACGCACGCGAGTGCTGCTAACCATTCCAGCCTCATCGTTGCTCGCGGGCACAATGGTCAGTGACAAACCGTTCGCAGTGCACAGTTCGCGGAGTAGTTCGACGTCGCCGGTCCGCTCGTGTCCGAAGCGAAAATTGGGGCCCTCAACGATGGCTTGCGCGCCCAGGGTCTCGATGAGTACTTTTTGAAAAAACTCCTCAGCCGTTAAATTCAGCAGTGCCATGTCCGTCGGATATGCAACCACAAGATCCACCCCCAGTGCTTGGAGCAATTCCGCGCGGCGCTCAATCCCTGTTAGCGGAGCGGAAAGTACACGGTCAGGGAATAGCAAACGGATCGGTGGCGGATCGAAGGTAAAGACGATCGCCGGAGCCTGGATTTGACGAGCTCGCGCGACCAGAGTTTTGACTAGTTCCGCGTGTCCGCGATGGACCCCATCGAAATTGCCAATTGCCACCGCGCCCCCACGAAACTCGGATGGGAATTGCTGCAAAGTGTGAATTAGGCGTGGCATCAAGTAGTTAGTCTGCCCAAGTGTGAAGCGAAATCGGCGAGCTCAGCGAACCACAACTTTCGTCGAAATATGCTTGCGATGCAAGGTCCAGTAGATCGAGCCGAGGTGGTCGCGCTAACTCCATACAACCAGCAGCCGCAACTAGGCCTCGATGTGCCTAACAATCACTTTGCCGACAAACTCGATCAGCTCGGTCGGCAATACTACATGCGTGCCCAATTCTCGCTGAGCCATTTCAGCAGCTTCGCCATGTACGTGTACCGCCAATTGAGCGGCGTCGCGAGGCGCGAGGCCCTGGCAGATCAAGCCGGTGATGATGCCGGTCAATACATCTCCACTGCCAGCCACGGACATGGCGGGCGTACCGGTCGCATTCAGCACCGCCGAGCGGCCATCAGTTATCAATGTGTGTAGGCCCTTGAGAACGACCGTCAGCCGCGGGACACGCTGTGCGGCTTCGATGGCGGAGCGACATTGAGCCGCACGGTCCGCTGCGCTCACACCGCTTAGTCTCGACCATTCACCGGGATGCGGCGTCAGTACTACAGGTTGATCTGTTCTGCGCGACCACCCGGACAACTCAGCGAACTCCGGCAAGTTGTTCAAACCGTCGGCATCGATCACCAGCGGACAAGATGCACGCCGCAGCAGCTTGCTCAACAACATTTGCAGCTCGCGCGAGCGGCCCATGCCGGGCCCAATGGCAATACACGTGGCTTTGGAAAACCAGTTCTCCAACTGCGCGGTGGCTTGCACAGCGATTCGGCCATGCGAGTCTTCGGCCAAGGGGATGGTCATCAGGCACGGAGACACTGCGGCAACCGTTTCGAGGCATCGGTCAGGTATCGCCAAGCTCACCCAACCCGCGCCCGTCCGCAGCGCCGCGAGCCCCGCCATGGCAATCGCGCCGCTCATCCCGCGACTCCCTCCAATGAACAGCGCGTGTCCAAAGTTTCCTTTGTGACTATCGGCTGGCCGCGCGCGCAATGTTGGCAATGGCGGACATGGCAGATCAAAACAAGATTCCATATCGCACCTAGTTAAATCGCCACATTGGCAAGCCACTTTTACATCATCAGATTAAGTCGCAGTAGCTTAAGCACCGAACTTGCCATGCGCCCTGCATTGGATAGAGCGAGCAGCATTAAGTACTGCGCCTCGAACTGACCCAAGCCGCCGGTAATCGCCGACGTTTCACCAAAACTGGTGTGATGATCAGGTCGGCAGCAGTCGCTGACAAGCAACGTTGGAACCGGATGCCAACTGTGGCTCTTCATGAACGCCGGAGTTGAATGGTCGCCGGTGACGATCAGCACCTCAGGCCCGAGTGCGGTGATAGCGGGGATGGCTGCATCGACCTCTTCAGTTCGCTTGACCTTCTCCGCAAAGTTGCCATCTTCGCCGGTGCTATCTGTGTACTTGAAATGGATGAAGAAGAAGTCGTAATCGTCCCAGACCTGTTTGAGGGTGGCGATTTGTTCTTCCAGCGTGGTGGCTTTGCCGACGATGTCCATGCCGACTAAGCTGGCTAGTCCCTTGTACATCGGGTACACAGCAATCGCGGCAGCTTTCAAGCCGTAGACCTCTTCGTATGAAGGCATATCGGGGCGCGAGGCAAATCCTCGCATCGTATGAAAGTTGGCTTTCTTCTCGTTCTTAAGAATCGCTTTGGCTTGCTTCAAAAATTCCTTCGCAACTTCAGCCGTCTTGCGGCTCGCATCATCCTCAGCGACTGGGTCGAGCGGCGGAACTCCGGTGGCTTGTGGATCCGTGTCTTTGACGTTGCCTGCTAAGCCGGGACCACGGAATACAACTACAAAGCGATGCTCCTTCACCGGCTCAACAAAAATCTCAATCCCTGGAATCTTGATCTGACGCAGTGAAATGGCGAGCGGTGCGCTCTCTTCGCTGCTGATCCGCCCTGCCCTGCGATCTGAAATATTTCCCGCTGCATCGATTGTGCAAAAGTTGCAACGAATTGCCACATCACCGGGCTGCATCGCAAACCCGATCCCGGTCGCTTCCAAAGCGCCGCGACCAATCTGATATTTTAGCGGATCGTAGCCGAACAACCCCAGATGCCCCGGTCCGCTCCCGGGTGCAATTCCAGGTTTGACCGGAATGCTCAAGCCTTGCACGCCGCGTTTGGCCAAGGCATCAAGGTTCGGCGTCTTGGCGGTCTCAAGCTCCGTTTTGCCGCCCGGCTCCATCGGCAATCCCCCCAGACCATCCGCGACTAGCATCACAATCTTGGTCTTGGTTTTGATCTTGAGTTCGCGGGTCAGGTCGTGCATGTCCATGAGGCAACTTTTCCGAAGGATGAATCTGGATCGGTCATTAATGTGCAGCCAAATTATCGTCGCTGTTGGCTTCACTTCCAGGGGGGAAGAAGTTTTGACATCAGCGGCCTGTACCCTGAGCGCCTTCGCAGCCAGTTGAAAATCGCTAATCGTTGTAGCAGTGTAGCGCAAGCTGACCCGTTTCTTCTAGCAAAGTGCGACTTAGCGGACGGATCGCGCTGTGCCGCTAAGGTTTTTCAGCAGGCTGTTGGGGTCCCACAGCTACGCAGCAGACGCTTTTTCGCTCGCCGTTTTCAATGCTTGCGGCGACAGGTCCGACTCGAGCGACACCGGCGGCTCGAGCGATTGGAAAGGATCTAGTTCGTCGGTCGATTCGGGCGGCTCGGGGATGCTGGATAGGATTGGATTCTCAAGCGGAGGGCCAGAAGGTCGCATTCCCAGGATCCGCAATCCTATCGACGTTACTTTGGCAACCACCACTGGGCGGTGCGAGAGCAAGTACACGAGTGCCAGGCCGCGACCAAAACTGGATAGATAGAACAACACGTAATATCCTTGAACCGACGCATCAAAGGCGCTCAATATTAAGGCGCCGACTGTAGCTCCTAAACACCAAGAAGCGGTGTTGGCGAAGTTGTAGTAGGTCAGCATCTTGACGCGCTGAGCTTGCGGCAATGTTTCAAAGAACAACAAAAAGAACCCGAGTTCGTACGCGGCCCAAATGCAACCGTTGATCGATTGGATAAAAATCAGCCACGGCACGGATTGCGAAACGGTCCACAGCGAGGAGAGTGGCACGATAGCAACCGCGCTGACCGTTAGTAACCAAGTTGCACCGCGCTTCTTGGCGACTTGCCCCCACGCCGCCAGTGAGACAATTTTGGCGGTAAAAGCGGTCGCCACTAGCAGCGTGTAGACGATATAGGACATCTCCAATTTCTTCAGCATATAAGGTGTGAAGAAGGGGCCCGAGATCTGCACAAAGCCTTGCACGACTACCAAGTAGATCAGCAGGTTTCGACCGTTGAGCGTATTGGCGGTTACACTGGCCGCAGACTGGTGAACCTTGGGTAAAGGTTTCGCCGGTGGAGTTCGATGCGCAGTCAGCATGGCGACCGAAATCATGCGAAACAAAAAGGCCACCAAAAACAATACGGCAAAAGCAGTTGTCGCCCAGCCCACGCTACGACCATACTGCAACAGCAGTCCTCCGCAGACAAACCCCAATAGCGTCGCTAACTGTGAAGCTCGAGTTCGACGCGCAAAGTAACTTGCACGAACCGCTCGAGGCACGATCTGCTCAATCCAACTATTCCACGCTGGACCACCTGCAAGTCCACCGGCCCAATAGATGGAAGCTACCAAGAGCAATCCCAAACCGCTAATCGACCCAACGCAAGCAGCGATAATCAACGGGACAAAAGCAAGAGCTTGCAAAGTGGACGCACCCACCACCCAAGCTTGCCGATGGTTAAAGCGACTGAGAACCCACGGTGTCGCTAACTGTATCAAACCGCCAGCCAACAGCGGGATGCTGGCCACGAGTCCCGCCGTGACTTCGCCAAGCCCCACGGCTAATGCGAATGCGGGCAAAAAAGTTTCGCCAATGCCCACCATCACCCCAAACGTAGCAGCATCAGCCGTGCTGACTGCGAGGTTGCGATGAAGTTGACGCGAAGTGTATTGGGGTCGAGGAATCAAGGAAGTGGGCTGCGAGTTTTCCTCAGGCAATACCGAGTTCGCGGCAAGTCGAGGTATAGAAGTCAATGTTCAGATTCATCCGTGAAAGGCATTCGGTGCTTACGTCATGTAAGCCTGTGCAGATACGAGACGCTTTCGCACCCACACTTGTTCGTCAATTATGCATACTTCGCCGAACATTTTGCAGGTCAAATTGCGCCGCAATTCAATTTCCCTTGGTCTTCTTCCCTGGTATTTGCCAACGGAAATTCGGGGACCAATAACCGATGGCTAGGGTGTCGCAACGTCCGCTGGGAAATCTGCAAAATTCAGTTGACCTTTCGCGGGCTTTCCAGTCCTAGCAAATCCTTGATGTTGACGCTTACTTCTGCGGACTCCCCTACTTCCCATTCGAAATCTCTGTCTCTGACCAATACTCTTATGGACTGTCCCTGGGCGTCATTTTCCTGGGCGTCATTTTGCAAAGATATGAATGCTAGCGTCGCGAACCCGAGAAATTGAAGCCGTTCGATCTTACCCGGCAATAAGATGTCGCCAGCCGACTTTGAGTTCTCAGAAGGCTTGAGCAGACGTCCCGCTTCGGGTCGAAAAAAAATGTGCGGTCCTGAGGCGACTCGTCCTGTGGTGGCGGAGAGCGTGCTTGGCCGGCTTGCGGCCTCCGAGAAATCGCTAGACACCGTCAAAGACAGGCCGCTTCGAAGCTCAACTCGGTTGATACCAAACGGACTGAGCATATCTGCCACAGTGCGATTGTTTGGAAAATGGTAAACCTTCTGAGGCGAGTCCATTTGCACGATGGCTCCGCTTTCCATCACTGCCAAGATATCGGACATGCGCAGCGCATCGATTGGATCGTGAGTAACCATGACTAATGTCGTCTCAAACTGTTCCGTCAACGAGACTATCAATCCCCTCCCCTGCTCTTTCAGCAGTAAGTCAAGTTGGCTGAGCGGCTCGTCAAGTAACAACACTTTCGGACGTCGAATCAGTGCCTTAGCCAACGCAGCGCGCTGCAGTTGACCACCGGAAAGTTGAGCTGGACGACGACCGCGAAATGGCATCAGCTCAAACCATCGCAACGCAGACTCGAGTCGCTCTGAACGTTCAGCAGTTTTAAGCCCCAGCGGTTCAATCGCGGCGAGCAGATTCTTTTCGATCGTCAGGTGCGGGTAAATCGAATAGTCCTGCGAAACTAATGCGATACCGCGCAGATGTGGAGCCGTGCGTGAGATATCGGCCCCTTCGTAGAAAATGGCTCCCGCATCTGGCTGTTCCAGGCCAGCCAAAACGCGCAGCAAGGTTGTCTTCCCCGCACCGCTTCCTCCGATCAACGAAAACCGCTTCCCAGTTGGAATGCTAAGGTTGACGTTTAGAAGCGCCTGTGTGCTTCCAAAAGTTTTGCTTATACCTCGCAGCTCGAGCATCGATCAAATTCTTAGAATATAAGAGGAGCGGACTTACGGTTTAGGCCAATGCAAGCAATGTAAAAGTTCAGGCTGTGCCGATTGTACAATGCCCTGAGAACATTCTGATGCGAGCGACGGAATGAGTCGAATTTTAACCTGGATACCTGTAGCAACGGATTGACGCAGGTGATCAACTTTGATTCTGCACACAGCAAGGAAGCTGGAGTAATCGAATGACAGAAATCATTAAAGCCATTCGCAGCCGGACAGCACGTCCAGTTTTCTTAGGAATCAAAGCTGGGTTCCTGGTGGCACTCGCCTTCTCTGCCTCCCCGACCGTCAATGCTCAGGTCGTACAGGTTGCCGGCGAGCGTCCCGAAAGTCTCTTGGGCAGCCCAGTTCAGCTGCTCGCAGGCTCAGGCACACGCATTTCGTCGCGCCGCGTGCTCGTCGAACTTCCGCAAGACGCCAAGGCCGATGCCAGTCCCAGCGACGCCACTTCAAGCAATGCCAGTTCAATCGCTCAGGGGACCGCAGCAGAGCAAGAGAACCAACGAGTCGCTCAGCAGGCGCAGGACGCCCGCGGAATCACTCCAGCCCAATCCGCACAACTGAGCTTAGTGGTGGAGCCTGTCAACATCGCGACTGGAGCAATTGGAACGGGCGTTCTCCCAGAAGACACCGCGGCTAAACGTGCACCTGCCTCCTCACTGCTGATGGACGGTCAATCCCGTGGAATTCCGGTTACGCAAGTAAGCTGGAAACCTGCAAACATCTGTCACCTTCCGTTGTACTTTGAAGATGCCATGCTGGAGCGCCATGGTCATGTTCGATGGGGCCACGCGCAACCTATCGTTTCAGGTGCCAAGTTCTTCGCAACGATGCCTCTGCTCCCCTACTTAAAGACCCTGCATCCACCCTGTGAGTATCGATATACGCTCGGCCACTTCCGACCTGGAAGCTGCGCACCAGCTCTGAAAGATCATCTCCCTTGGGATCGTCGCGCGGCAGTCGTCGAAACCGTATCGCTTGGCGCATTCTTCTGGGCTGCACCCTTGTAAACACGATTCTGAAACAAGCGAGCGAGCTCCGGTGTAAGCTGTTCGCTTGTCTAGTTATGACTCGCAATTCAATGCCTGAGTTGCTTCGCCAACTTGCACGTTGGCGATCTGCATTTGCAACGGTTAACTTTCTAACAGTTAACTTGGGAACTACTCGCTGGTTATTGCAAATCTCTTATTCAGTTCCAGCAGGTCAAACGCTCGTGTCGCCACGCTCAGTTAAGGGGCTCGATTGAGGTTCTGGC
>JANPLP010000342.1:0-5359 GCA_031426595.1 Planctomycetia bacterium
GAAAATGAAAAACAAATTGCCGCTGTGCGGCTCGTCGTTCGCACCCCCACACTCGCCATCTTCGACGCGCCAACGATCCTCTTTCGCGAGGGGCAGCACAAGGACTTCACCACTCGCCATCTGGTTTGGATTGACCCTGGCAGCGGCAAGATGGCACTGGTTGTTTGGTTGCTGCGCACCGCTTCCGACGGTCAAGATCAGGTGGCTGAAGGAACCTTACGAATTGTTGCACCGGGGACGCGCGAAGATCGCAAAATTCATGTCGACGGACGCAGTTTCTTTTTAGGCATCCCGTCGGCGCGCGCGTTTGCTCTGGAAGACTTGCCACCTGGGCGAGATGTGCACTGGAATGATGAAGCCAAATCCCTCGCGGTGCGGAAGACCTATGATGAGCAATCGATTCGGAATTTTGCTGCAGTGCTCAACGGTCTTCTGGCTAACGCGTTGGACAAAGCGGATCCGCGTTAAGGAGAAAAGAAAAAACGCATCAAGTGATAAAACACTGGGGCGGCAAAGCAAAGTGTGTCAATGCGATCGAGCACGCCAGCGTGCCCAAGTACCAAGGAGCCGTAATCGGTGACTCCGCGGTCCCGTTTGATAGCGCTCATGGTCATTCCGCCGCACATTCCCATGACAGCGACGACCATCGACATGCATGCCGCCTCCCAAATTCGGAATGGAGTCGCCCAGCAAAGTAGAGCTCCCAGCAATCCAGTGCACAGTGTCCCGCCTGCAAAGCCTTCCCACGTACGGCTCGCGCTCACTTCCGCAGCGATCAGGGTCTTGCCGACTAACTGCCCCCAGGACCACTGAAAGATATCCGACAGTTGCGATACCAAAATGAAGAAGAACAAGAGCCCCGCGACGCTTCCATTCCAAGGCTTTCCGCTGCTGGTCGTCAACTTGAGATCCAGCAGGGCCGGTGCGTAGCTCAGCGAGTAAACACAAATCAGCAGCCCCACAGTGATCTGAGCGGAGCGTTCCAGAAATCGCTTGTGGTCCCCTGAGATCGCAATTCGGGCTGGCACCATCAAGCTGGCGTAAACCGGAATCATAATGCTGTACAGACCATAGAAATCAACCGGTTTCCCGCTTTGCCATCGCCAATCTCCTAGGCTCAGTCCGATCAGCACGTATTGCAGCGGCGTGAACACCACCAGCGCCCAAAAAAGGGCTCGATGATCACCCCGCCGTGTTGGAGCCATCGTAATGAACTCGCGGAGCGCCCAGAACGAAACCAGACCGAACAAAATCACCGTTCCAATCGGCCTCAGCAGCAATCCGAACACTAAAATCGCACACATCAGCCACCACGAGTTCAGTCGCTGGCGAAAGCGCCGAACCAGAGCCGGATTGATAGATTCACTTGGTTGATGACGCAGCCATTGACCAATTAGCGACGCGATCGCGAGCGTCACCAACACTGCGCCCAGGAGCGCGTTCGTAGGAATGTCGTTTAACCAGCGGGGCTTGTCGTTTACTTTCTCCTCAACCTTGGCAAGCTCAGCCTCGCCGGAATCAGTTGCAATCTCAGCGGCCGGCAACGCTGCCGCATCTTTGACCACCGCCGAAAGCTCCCCGGGTCCCTGAATGGACACAGCGTCCGGTGGCGCCCCCTTCGCATTTGTCGGTACAGCGTTCTGCTGAACGGGATTTTCTAGTGCGGTGTTCTCTAGAGCCGGATTCTGCTGACCGGAGTTGTCCGCATCGGGTTTAGTTGGCTGAGAGGCGATCGGTGCTTCACGAGCCGAATCACGGGCCGAATCACGGGCTGCCTCACGGGCCGAATCATTGGCCGAATCACGGGCTGCCTCAGAATTAGAACCAGTCGCCTGAGTCGTGGGCAATGCTTGCTCAGCAACCGGAACGTCGGCTCTCTGTGCGCCTAGCTGCGAGTTTTCCTGAGCCATCGCAAAGGTGAACTGCACCGCGATGAAAACTGTAATAAGTACTACTAGCTTCATTAGATGGCTTGCTGGAACGACCAGGTAAGTGTTATGGGCATGCGATGTTGCCAAGACGTCACGTTAGCTCGCTCAGATTGTAGCCTAGGTTTACTAGCGGTCATCCCGCCCGCCCGCGGATCTGAACTAAACTCAAACTCGGCACTTCCATCGCTTGTCCAATCGCACAACTTATCTGGATTGACTAAAATCGATCTCTGCCGCCCGCCAACACCCAACCAACGCCCAGCGTGCTCATGCCAAACCTAAATCACAACATTTATAGCTGCATTTTCGTTGCTCTTGGCTGCCTGCTTTCCTTCGATAAATGCCTCACCGCGCAGGAAGAATCGCTTCCAACACCCCCTGAAGCGATCAAGCAGGCAGGGGTTCCCGAAGGAAAAATTGAAGGCCCGTTTAAGCTCACTAGCCAGATTTATCCGAACACAGAACGCGACTACTGGATTTATGTCCCTGCGCAGTACGATCCGCAAAAACCGACTTGTTCCATGATTGTGCAAGACGGGCTGGATCGAGCCAAGGAGTGGCGACTGCCGCAAGTGCTCGATAACTTGATCCATAATAAAGAAGTGCCACCGATCATTGGCGTTTTCGTAAAGCCTGGAGTTGTTCCAGCGGCCAACTCCAAAGCGCAGCCTCGATTCAATCGTAGCTTCGAGTACGACAGTTTGGGCGATCGGTACGCAAGGTTTCTCGTCAGCGAGCTGCTTCCCGAAGTTGGCAAAACTTACAATCTTAGTGCCGAAGCGGACGACCGAGCTCTGGCGGGTGCCAGCTCTGGAGCCATAGCCGCCTTCAATGCCGCGTGGGAACGTCCGGACGAATTCCATCGAGTCCTGAGTACGATTGGCACGTATGTTGGCCTGCGCGGCGCAAATCGATTTCCTGTCATAATTCGAAAGACCGAACCGAAACCGCTGCGGGTGTTTCTCCAAGATGGCCGCAATGATCTGGATATTTACGCGGGCGACTGGTTCATCGCCAATCAAGACATGCTTTCTGCACTTCAGTATGCAGGCTATGAAGTCAATCATGCATGGGGCGAAGGGGGGCACAGTGGCAAACATGCCGCAGCCATCATGCCAGACGCCCTTCGGTGGCTGTGGCGCGACTACCCTCAACCGATCAAAGCCGGAATGAGCTCGCCGGGTGACAAGCGAGTTGACATCCTTCTCGCTGATGCGAACTGGGAGCAGGTCAGTTCGGGACATGAACAAGCCGAAGCGCCAGCCTGCAATGCAGCTGGTGAAGTGTTCTTTTGCGATTCCCGAGCTGGAAGAATCTACCGCGTTGGCGACGACGGCAAGACACGTGTGTTCGCGGAACAAACGGGCCGTATCAGTTCCATGGCTTTTGGTTCCGACGGTCACTTGTATGCTTGCAGCGAGGGGCGGCAGATCGTGAAGTTCGACGAGTCCGGCAAGTCGACACCGTTTCTTGCCGACACTCCCTGCCAATCCATTGCCTCGTTGCCGGATGGGATTTATTTTTCAGATTCCGCCGCCTCAGCTTTGTTTTGGAGCGACTACAAGGGGCAAAAGCGTCAAGTCGATCAGTTGCCTTTGGCGGTCGCCGGAATCGTCCCCACCGCAGATCACGCGTTTCTCAACGTTGGCGGTGAACAGAGCCTCTTCACTTGGCAGTTTCGAATCGGTGAAAATCGCGCCCTCGACGCTCGTCAACGTTTTGGCCACCTCCACCTTCCCGATGGCGAATTGACCACGGGGCTGAGCAGCATGACCATCGACAACAAAGGCCGCTCGTACGTTACAAGCAAACTTGGAGTACAAATTCTCGATCAACTCGGGCGTGTGAACGTAATCCTGACTTCGCCTTCGCCAAGCCCCGCGACTGGAATTGCGTTTGGCGGACTGAGCATGGATCGGCTCTACCTGACTTGCCGAGAAAAGGTTTTCCGGCGCAAGCTAAATGCGATCGGAGTCAAAACTTTCGAAGCTCCCGTCGAACTTCCCAAACCGCAAATGTAGAGTGCCTCGAATTCGTCCTAACGGCCGTGATCGACACTAGTAAAAAATCCATGTTGCGATCCGAGCGATTCCAAGGGGGCGGTTTTTAATTCGAAATAGCGGAAGCAACTGCTCCTGTTTTTTGGCCGTGACTTTCGTACAATTCGCCGACTCTTTCAAACTTGGATCTGTCGATTCAGCAAAAGTATCGGAATTCCTATGCGCGGTGATCATATCTTCGTCTCAGCCACCGTGGCCGGTATTCCATTCGAACATCATGGAATCGATATGGGCGACGGGACTGTGATCCACCTTGCGCCCGAGGGTGGCGCCAGGATTACGCTACGCGATACCACCGACCGATTCACTGTGCGACGTGACTCGATGGAGATTTTCAGCCGTGGCAAATCTGTGAGCAACTTTAAACACACGGATTGTGTCCCTCTCGAGCAGGTGGCCGAGAATGCTGAGAAGATGCTCGGGAAATCCGGTTACCACCTGCTGGATGGCAACTGCGAACATTTTGCGCATCACTGCTGCACGGGCCGTCGCGAAAGTCGACAAGTGGATATGGGCCAGCACGTTGTCATCAGTGCTGCGTCGTTGGTCACGAAAGCCTTCTGGTCCATCACCAACCGGCTTGGCGCTAAAACAGTTACCCAAGTTTCGGTAAAAACGGCGACCAAAGGTAACCCGCTCCTATTGCTAGCCGATGGCGTTGAACTGGTTTCCCTTGCAGTTGGCTGCGCTGGCGGCTTAAGCGTAGCCAAAAACCGTCGAGTGGCTCGCATGACGGGTACACTTGCCGCCGCCAGCATCGGGGCTCTCGTTGGCGGACCGGTTGGTGCCGTTGCTTCCGTCGCCGTTCATAACGGTTCCACAGCGATCGCTGAACAACTCTGCAAACGCGTTCGCCAAATCTGTTCGTAACTAACTGAACCTCAGTGCCGTATCTCTTGCAATGAGCGGATCAGGCCAAACTCAAATCCCTGGATTGGACCAGACATGAGCGGGGTCTCACCACGGATGCACGGTTTGCGACTGATAACTGTTTGCGACTGAGTGATTACTAACGGCGGTCGAGTTTGATAATATCTGCTTGTGGTTGGCTATCTCAAGCTAACCGAAGATGACATGCAAGATGTCTCTTCTCCACTTTTCCTATTGTTCAGCGGACACTATGAGCCAAGCGACGTGCGCAGTTTGCGTTACCTTTCGAATCAAGCCAGAGTTCTTCGAGCAGTTTCTCGCCGCAGTTAAATTGCAAGCTGAGAATTCAAAATCGCTCGAACCTTGGTGCCATCAGTTTGATGTTAGCACCATGCCTGACTCGCCGTATAGCGTTCTGCTTTACGAGACTTACGATGATCGTGCGGCTTTCATTTCGAAACACCGCACGACATCGCACTTTGCTACTTTCACGCAAAC